>JAFNAU010000115.1 GCA_017860335.1 Bacteroidota bacterium | reverse complement strand
TTTTGAGCAAAATAGCCGATTTTTACATTATGACCCAGTTTGAGGATGCCTGAGTATGTTATTTCACTCAACATACATTTAACGAGCGTACTCTTCCCTTCTCCATTTTTACCAACAAAGGCGACCTTTTCTCCCCGGTTTACAATCATTCCAATATTATCGAGCACCAGATGATTACCGTATGATTTCGACAGATGTTCGATTTCGAGAGGTATCGAACCTGAACGCGGAGAAGGAGGAAATTTCAGACTAAGTCGTGAGGTATCTTCCAGATCAACTTCAAGCCGTTCAATTTTTTCAAGTTGTTTGATACGCGACTGTACCTGAACAGCTTTTGTAGCTTTATAGCGGAAACGTTCGATAAAATCTTCCGTTTCCTGAATGGCCTTTTGCTGATTTTCGTAAGCCCTCACCTGCTGTTCGTGCCGTTCCTTGCGCAATTCAACGTATTTTGAATAGTTTACGTTGTAATCATAAATCCGACCCAGCGATATTTCGATGGTTCGGTTGGTTACAGCATCGATAAAAGCCTTATCATGCGACACAAGTAAAACAGCGCTCCCAGTACTTGCCAGAAAATTTTCAAGCCATTGAATGGACTCGATGTCTAAGTGATTGGTTGGCTCATCGAGCAGCAACACATCCGGATTTTGTAACAGAATTTTTGCCAGTTCAATTCGCATCCGCCATCCTCCGCTAAATTCGGCACACTGACGGTCAAAATCGGTTCGCAGAAATCCGAGTCCCAGTAAGGTCTTTTCGATCTCTGCATAAAAATTTCCACTGTTGACTATTTGCAAATGTTCATTTGCGTGACTCAGTTTATCGATTATAGCCGTATATTCTTTACTTTCATAATCTGTACGTTCGGAAAGTTCTGCAGTGTACCTCTTGATATCTTCTTGCAGTTTCAGAATATGCTCAAAGGCTTTTTCGGCTTCCTGCATCACCGTAGTGCCTTCGTTGTGAATCATGTGCTGAGGCAGGTACCCGACAGTTATGTCAGATGCAGAAATCACTTTTCCACGGGTCGGCTGAATCTTTCCGGCAATCAGTTTGAGGAGTGTCGTTTTACCGGCTCCGTTACGGCCAACTAATGCAATTTTATCTTTTTGATTGATTAGAAAACCAACATTGTCGAACAGAGGTGATCCGCCAAATTCTACAGTAAGTTGTTCTATTGAAATCATGGCTTATCAGTCAGGTCCTTTTTCTGTTTCAATTCAACTAACTGCTCATTGGTTTTTGTTATATTTTTACGATCCACCAGTATCCAAAGATATTTTGTCAAGATAAGGCAAAACACAAAATCAATTGCGACAAGTACACCATTGGGTATATTTCTGAAAATTAGCCCAACGATAATAAAGCCGACAGTAATACCCATCAAGATTAGCGAGACATCCCGATGTTTTAAGCCCAGGCTTAATAAGAGGTGATGAACGTGATTTTTATCAGCCCGAAACGGAGAATAACCCTTTTTCATTCTGGTAATCATTACTCTCACTGTATCGAACAATGGCACGATAAGCAGAGATATAGCTACAGCAGGAGCTGCTTTTATTAAAAATTGAGGTGGAATATCATGTTTTGCATTCATTTCAAGAAATGAAAACACAAACAAATTAATCATGTATCCCAATAAAAGCGAGCCTGAGTCGCCCATAAAAATCTTTCTTTTATTGGAGAAAACATTGTAATAGAAAAATACGACTAAAGAACCTAACATTGCGAAGGAAGTAACAGAAAGATCAAGATGTCCGGTAAACAAAAAATAAACAGCAAAAAACAACGAATACAGAATTCCTAAACCCGATGCCAGTCCATCCACACCGTCAATCAAATTTAGTGAGTTCACAATCACAATAAATACGAAAAAGGATATCGCATAGCTAAAAAACAGCGGGAGTTCGTATATTCCAAGGAAACCGTGAAAGTTAGAAATCCGCAAATCGGCAAGAATAATGAGAAAAAAAGCCGCTATCAGTTCACCGATTACTTTCCAGCTGGCTTTAATATCAATCAAATCATCGATAAAACCTACAATCAGAATAATAAATAGCCCCAGGATAGAGAACTGAATTTCCGAAAACACATTGTATGAAAATAAAAATACAGTAAACAGAAAAGAAACAAAAATATTAATACCTCCAATGTTTGGTACGTCACCTTTGTGCGATGTGCGTTTATTCGGACTTACTACGAAATTGTACTTTCGGGCTACCTCAATTACAACGGGCATAAAAAAATACCCGATAGTAAATGAAATTATTGATACAAGATAAGGATGTGTTCTGAAAAATGGTAAAATCTGGCTCATTCTGCTATTATATTTTCAACATCAAGTCTTTCATACTGAGAGTTATTGCTGATAAACTCCGGTACTATTGACTTCATCTGCGAAACGGTTAAAAAATTCTTTCCTAAGTAACTGTATGTAATCAACTCATTAATTTTCCGTGAAATATCGTCAAAGTCATATTCCCGTACAGTTGCAATCATAATTTTGGGATGATGGGTTTTCTGTGTAATTTCCTTTTTATTCAGAAGTTCTTCATATAATTTCTCACCAGGACGTAATCCTGAAAATGATATTGGTATATCCACATCCGGAATGTAACCAGCTAACCTTATCATCTTTTTTGCCAAATCAAGAATTTTCACCGGCTCACCCATATCAAAGATATAGATTTCGCCCCCTTCACCCATTGTTCCTGCTTCGAGTACGAGCAAGCAAGCTTCGGGAATGGTCATGAAGTAGCGTATAATATCAGGATGAGTTACCGTGACAGGTCCTCCTTTCTCTATCTGCTGTTTGAAATGAGGTATTACAGAACCATTTGAACCAAGTACGTTACCAAAACGTGTAGTAATAAATTTAGTTACTACCCTGCCATCCTTTTCCTGTTTTTTATTCAGCGACTGAACATAAATTTCGGCAATTCGTTTGGAAGCTCCCATCACATTGGTTGGATTGACGGCTTTATCGGTAGATACCATTACAAACCTCGACACTCCGTATTTGACTGACAAATCAGCCATATTTTTAGTTCCTAATACATTGTCCTGAATACTTTCAGTCGGATTGTCTTCCATTAACGGAACGTGCTTGTATGCCGCAGCGTGGAATACAATATCCGGCCGGTAAATTTCCATCATGTTTTTCATACGTTCAAGATTTCTGACATCTCCCAGGTATGAACTGAAGTCCTGTTTTGGATAGTTTTCTTTCAGTTTCAGGATTAAATTATGCATCGGAGTCTCGGCCTGATCGACAAGTACTATTAACTGAGGTTTGAATGAAGTTAACTGTCGTGCAATTTCGCTCCCGATTGAACCTGCTGCACCTGTTATGAGGACAACTTTATTGTTGATGACACTTGAGATATTATCAGTCGAAATTTTAATCTGAGGTCGCTCCAATAGATCTTCAATCTGTATAGATTTAATTTGCTTTGGACTTGGCATCTTGTCACCCTCCCAGATACTCATCGGGGGTGTTATAAAAACCGACATTTTATTATTCAAAAAAACATCCAGATCAATTTGAGGATTGATTGTTTGAAGCTTCAAAGGAGAGACAATAATTGCTTTTGCTTTTTTTGAGATAATTTTTTTCACATTCTCCTCTGTCTTCTTATAAACTTTTACTCCCATTATAATTCTTTCAACTGAATTTTTGTCATCATCGACAAATCCAACGAGTTTATATTTAACGTTTTCATTGGTACGGATCATTTTTGCAATTGCAATACCAGCCGATTTTGTTCCATATATCATTATTGGTATCGAAATTCCGGAATTCTGAGATATATAATCGTATATGGTTTTTACTCCCAATCTGATTATAAACAGTAAAAAGAAAGATATTACGCTGTAAAACAGGATTGAAATATAATAAAAAAGTTGAATATGAAGAAAAGACATAAACAACAGATTAAGCAATACGAGTAATGCTGCATTCGAGAATACTGCCAGAAGTAGTTTTGCCGCATCGACATAGCCGGAATACCTCAATATGCCGGAATATGTATGAAAAAACCAAAAAAATATAACCTGAAATAATAACAATATACTTAATCGGCCTGAAAAGGGTATAGCCAGCACCTGATTATGAGTAACAGACAAATTAACAGCTATCAGATAGGAAATTACAAACGCAATAATACATACACCAATATCAACAGATAATACTAACCATCGCGGCAGATACCTTAATGACATAAAATGAGAAAATATATCTGATTTTTTAATAAAGTTCCAGGGAATTTTCATAATTAACAATATATCAAAACAAACTCAAAATTAATTCACAAAGATAATATAACTTCAAAAACATTTACTAACATTTAACATAAATCAAACCGTATATAAGCCCTATCGTATTGATCTGGATTTTATTTAAATTTATTCCTGAGATTTTTTGGCAGATAAAAGGTGTTGTTTTTATCGATATAAACTACTACAGAACCTATGTCAAACGGTTTTTCATTGAATTTCCCCACAGAGCTGAATGCAGGTATTTCAAGTACTCCTGTTTTATGTTTCACTATTAACTTAATCGGTTTATCCGGTTGATTTTCAATACGGTATTCCATGCCGGCAAATACATCGGTATGTTTTGAATAAATATCATTTGCTTGCTCTTTTAGCGAAGTCTTCAAGCCGGCAGCTTTGAACAAATAGTTATTTACTTCGTTGTTTCGGATATTACCCGTTGGTCTTTGGTTTCTCGGGTGATATACTGCAAGGAAAACATCCTCACCCGTATGTCCGCTTGAAGTAAATCCAAAATTGCTGTGTGAATTCATAATTTTGGTTATGAAATAAGCCAGGTTCTGAACATTAGCAGCATTCATATAATCATCCACTTTGTAATTATTAGCTCCTTTCAATGAATTTAATTCATCCTCAGTTAAATCAATTCCCGTATATATTTTAAAGACTTGCTTTAGACTGTCAGGTTTTGTACTTAGCAGTATTTTTTCTAAACCGACGGTTGTTTTTTTGTACTTTGAAAATGTTCCAAAGAGGTCTTCCAATGTCATTCGTGTGTAGCTTTTTATCATTCCGTTTCTTCCGATTGAAAATCCACTATTGCCATGATCTGCAAGAACTACAACAGTCGTATTTTTGTCTTTACGGGCAAAATCAATTGCTTTCCCGATTGCTTCGTCAAATGCAAGGTACTCGCTGATAATCCCTGCAGGATCGTTGGCGTGAGCAGCAAAATCAATTTTACTTCCTTCTACCATCAGAAAAAATCCTTTTTTATTTTTATTGAGTACTTCCAGAGCTTTCGAAGTCATTTGCGCCAGCGATGGAACATTCATTGTATCTCTGTCCAAATCGTAAGGGATTTCACGCTGTCCGAACAATGCCCACACACGTTCTCCATCGTATTTCATCAAGGCATCTTTGTCATCTTTAATGTAGGCAGTTCCGGTATTTCTGAAATGTTGCTTCATATCTTCAGTAACATATTCATTTCCTCCTCCGAACATTACCTCAAGGTTGTTATAAGCCATCTGCGGAGCAAGTACCTTGTAATCGCTTCTGTTATAAAAATGCGAAGCACAATCCGCCGGAGTTGCATGCGGAAATTCGCAGGTTACTACAAGTCCGGCAGCTTTTTTCTGCTCTTTCTGCATAGCTTCAAGGATGGTAACCAGAGGTTGATAGGCGCTATCCGGATTCAACTTAACCAGATCATTAGCCGGGTCAGCAACCGGATATATTGAGATATTTGAAGCCTGTGCTGCAATTCCGGTCATGTAACACGAAGTAGTTGGCGCTGAGTCACCGATGGGTGCATTGGACGAAAACGTAGATACAGTACCACACAGCCAGGGGTCAATATTTAGTTTATTACCTGCATTTCGATATATTTTCGTCCAACGGGACGCTGTAAGCACACTCTGTGAAGTTCCGTCGGCAATCATCAAAATTACATTTTTAGTAGGTCGTATTTCCTGCGCATAGTTCAAAAAACCGAACAACAACACACATGTAATTAACAAAATTCTTTTCATCATTACTTTTCGTTATTTTATTTGTAATATGTTTTTATAGTTTTACCGATCAGGTCTCCCACTCCTATCCGATATCCTTCTGAATAAAAAATGATTTGACCCTTAGAATCGACGATATAAATCAGTGGATAATTATCACGGAATGACTGATTGGCACTTTTCAGAAACTCATCCATGATTTTTTCACCGTTGTTCAAGATAAATGTGCTATTCTTCGGAAGATTTTTATACTTGTCCGGAGTGAAATTTTTATTTAATTTCGCAGAGGGTACTACAAAAATAAATTTTCCACCCCATTTATCAAACTTTGTTTTATAATCCGGCAATTCATTCATCAGGTGTTTGGTTGGTTCACGATCGGGTTCCAGAAAACAGATTACCATTCCATGCTGGTCATAATAACCGGAAGGCAGAATGGAAGTCTTAAGCATGCCATATGTTTTTGTTTCCACTTCCAGCGCTCTGATTGTAAGCTCTTTGGT
>JAFNAU010000287.1 GCA_017860335.1 Bacteroidota bacterium | reverse complement strand
AGGGTGTTGTTCAAGAAGATTTGTTGAAACATAAAACAAATGATAATACTGAATAAATGTGATATAAATGTTTTTTTATCTGAGTTCAAATGCTACGGCGTCGCTCGGCATGCGCCAGTCGCCTCTTGGCGAAAGGTTGATGCTTCCGACTTTTGGCCCGTCGGGGATACACGAACGCTTGAATTGTTGCTGGAAGAACCGTTTCAGAAATACTTTCAGCCACTTTTCAATAAAATCATCCGGGTATTTTCCTTCAAAAGCAGTGTTTGCAAGGAAAAAGATTTTTTCGGGGGTAAATCCAAAGCGAACGAAATAGTAGAGAAAGAAATCATGCAATTCGTAAGGTCCTACAATGTCTTCGGTCTTTTGCGCGATTTCGCCATTTTCAGCAGCCCAACCTACCAGATAGCGTACAAGAGTTTTGGGAACTCCGCTGTTCACGGCGTACATGGACATGTGATCGCCGTTGTAGGTTGACCAGCCAAGTGCCGATTCCGACAAATCGCCGGTTCCAACCACCAGTCCGTTGTGTTTGTTAGACAGATCCATCAGAATTTGTGTGCGTTCCCGCGCCTGTACATTTTCATACGTTACATCGTGAACTTTCGGGTCGTGTCCGATATCCCTGAAGTGCAACAGACAAGCTTCTTTGATTGAAATTTCCATCATGGTAATTCCCAGGGATTTCATCAGCTCAATGGCATTGTTGTAAGTACGGTCAGTGGTGCCAAATCCCGGCATGGTAACTCCTATAATTCGTTTGCGGTCATAACCGAATTTATCCGCGGTTTTCACACAAACCAGCAAAGCCAGTGTAGAATCCAGTCCGCCAGAAATACCGATTATCAGATTTTCAGCACGGGTATGTTGCCAGCGTTTGGCGATTCCTCCAACCTGAATGGCGAAAATTTCGCTGCAGCTTTCGTCACGTACGTTCATGGGCGGAACGAAAGGATGCTGGTCAACTTTACGGGTAAGTTTGAAGTTTATATCTTTTGGTTTCGATACATTATTGGTGCAGTCAATTTCGAAATAAGCATTTTCCTCTTTTTCGTTGAAGAAATTATTGTTGTGCATACGGTCAGCGCGAAGCCGTTCAATGTCAATTTCGGTAATCGTCAGTTGCGGTTTGAAGCTGAACCGTTCGCCTTTGGCCAATACTTTCCCATTTTCAGCAATCAATGTGTTTCCGGAGAAAACCAGATCCGTTGTGGATTCGCCATGTCCGGCTGAGGTGTAAACATAACCGGCAATACAACGGGCTGACTGTTGCTCTACAAGTTGCTGGCGGTAAATATGTTTGGCTATCAGTTCGTTGCTGGCAGAGAGATTGAAAAGAATCTCAGCTCCCTGAATGGCCAGGTGCGAACTTGGCGGTATCGGCATCCAGAGGTCTTCGCATATTTCTATCCCGAAGGTGAAATTATTCATGCGGAAATAATAGTTGGTTCCAAAGTAAACATCCTGACCCGCGAGCTGAATTTCATCTGCAGTTGCAAAGTACCCGGACGCAAACCATCTTTTTTCATAAAATTCGTTATTGTTGGGCAGATTGATTTTTGGAATAACTCCCAGAATTTCGCCCTGTTTGAAAACCACCGCGACATTGAAAAGCTGGTTATTTTTCCTTACCGGCATTCCAACAATGCTCGTAATATCCAGTCCGGCAGTGTCGGCAACCAAATCAGCCAGCGCGTTTTCAGCATTATCCAGCAGTTGCTTCTGAAAAAACAAATCGGCACAGGTGTAAGCCGTGATGCACAATTCGGGAAAGCAAACAATCTCTGCGTTTTCGGCTTCCGCTTTTCATTAGCTAAATTTGTCATTTTACTATTTAGTATAATGTGCGTTTTTATTCATTTTGCGTTCCAAACTCTCCTTTTTGGGAAACTGGTTTATTTTTCCATATCACTCAGATAAATTTCAAGCGAATTGGACGAAATAAGTATTTCACGTACAGACAAGCCCAGTGAAATAATCAGACATACCAGCGCTACTCCGAAAATGTAAACAGAAATCAGTTGATATCCGATATAAATCAGAAACATAGTAGCCACACACAATAATAAACTGACAACCCCGAAAACCTGCATTTGTTTGGTAAGTCTCAATCGTTTACGCAGGTTGACAATTTGCGCCTTTGTAATGGCGGAACGGTCTTCCATGTAGCGGTCTTTGAGTGTACGTACCAACTGCGCATAGGACAGAAACCGGTTAGTGTAAGCCAGCAGTATGAGCGACACAGCCGAAAATAGAAACGTTGGGGTAATCAGCGTAAGTTCTTCCATAACAGTGTGATTTGAATATGTGTCAACTATCAGAATTCTAATCTAATTCATCAGAATCAATGAAATGTCTGCACCTGCTTTGCGGACTTAGTGGCATGCAGGTTCAGAAGTCTCAGGTGTTTTGAGTAATTCAGCCACTTTCTTGCCAAGCTGTATGCAGGACTGATAATTGTTTTCTTTCAGTCCCATTTTTTCCTCTACCGTGAAATTAACCGTTCTCCATTTCATTTTCTCGCCGAATTCAGCCAGCTTTTTGTTGGCAACTCCGGCCCACGAGAATGAACCGAAATAAGCGAATTCTCTTTTCTTAATGGCTCTGATTTCGATTTTCTTCAGCAAACTGTCGATCTCAGGGTGAAGTTCGTTGCAGTATGTAGGACACCCAATGACAAGTCCCTTGTACTTGAAAATATCGCGAAGAATATCGGAAGCATCAGATTTGGATACGTTATGCATCACCACATTTCTCACGCCACCAGTCACTAATCCCTGCGCCACTGCTTCGGCCATCTGTTCGGTATTGCCATACATGGAGCCGTACACCACAACAGCACCTTCTTTGCCTTCGTAGCGGCTCATGCGGTCATAGATATCCACAGCCTTCGATACCTGTTCTTTCCAGACAGGACCATGAGTGGAGCAGATTATTTTTATATCGAGCGGAGTAAGCTTCTGAAGGGCTTTCTGAACCGGAGAACCATATTTCCCCACAATGTTAGCATAATAACGTATCATCTCGTCCCAGTATTTGTCGGTATTCATCTGAGTATCGATTACGCCTCCGTCGAGCGTGCCGAAACATCCGAAAGCATCGCCTGAAAAAAGTACATTTTCTGTAACGTCGAAAGTCATCATTGTTTCCGGCCAGTGAACCATAGGGGTGAGGTGGAACTGAAGCTGATGCCGTCCCAGAGAAAGTGTTTCGCCATCGGTTATTTCCAGGGTGTTATCGTCGATACCGTAATAACCTTCAAGCATTTCCAGCGTTTTTTTATTTCCTACAACGGTAATATTAGGATAATACTTACGAATGAAACTGATAGAACCGGAATGATCGGGCTCCATATGATTAATAATCAGGTAATCAATCGTTCTGTCAGCTAATTGTGATTTGATTTTATCAATAAAAATTTCGCTGTAGCAAACGTCAACCGTATCAATCAGGGCAATTTTATCATCAGTAATCAGATATGAATTGTATGATACTCCATGCGGGAGCGGAAGCATATTTTCAAATTTATGCTTTATGCGGTCGTTGACACCAACGTAGTATATTTCTTTTGCAATTTCCGTATTCGAATACATAATCATTTTTATAATTTTTCCAGTTAACAGGTTATTTGTTAGAATCAGATCTTTGAATAATCATTTTTCAATTAATAACATCTGATCTTAATGATTGTTTTTTATATTTGAAATGCAAAGATACAAATTATTTGCGGAAAGGATAAAAACGGGATACCCGAAAGCCCGAAAAATATAACGAAACCTGTTCGTTGAAGCTAACTGACCGATATTGCACTATCCTCGTTTTGCACGCTGATTTGCATCGTTTTCCAGTACCCTGAACATAGTTATCCTTCCTATCAGGTCATAAGGAATAGGTTTATCGAGTGGAAACTGCACAGAACCTTTTCCCTGTTTGTAGTGTGCCAGTTCAGCCGCGAATGCACTGTGGCCGGTGGGAGTGGCGTAAAATCCGATATGTTTCTTGAAACCGGCAAAATACACCAGCGGTTTGCCGTTGGTTTTGTAACCGGGCATTCCGTAAGCCATCCCTTCGGTTGCATCGGGAGCTGCCCCGATTATTATCCGGCGGATTTCGTGCAGTATCTGCTGTA
>JAFNAU010000286.1 GCA_017860335.1 Bacteroidota bacterium | reverse complement strand
AATAATATTCGATAAAATGAAAAAATATTTTCAGAAGTACATAAAAAATGACATAATAATACATTTTGTCTGTTTGCTCTTATTATACTGTAATTTTCAACATTTCTTATACTTACACTCGGCATATTCGTATTTTGCAATCTGTGCCATTCTTATCGGGTTAATAGCTGCTTTTTAGATGTTGGCTTGGTACTTATTTCAAATCCACGCCAGCGTGCGAATACTCGTATTAGATATGTTAAACGTTGATTCCTGCACGTTTCGTATTTCGAAGGCAGAATTATCTGTTATTTTACAAAAATATCCAGGTCATTAAAGCTGAATTTTCCACTATTATGGTAACCTTCCACAACAAACGAAACTTCGTGCAATTTGCCCATATCCAGTCCTAATGATTCCCATTTATTAAAATGTTCCGAAATATTGATTGTTCCCCGATTTCGTTTATCTCTTCTTATGCTAAAATATTGTGAAAATGTAGTAATACCCACAATTGAAGGTTGATTTATCCGGGTGCATTCATAAATATCGTAAATACTTCCATTGACATTTAACGCACCTTTATAAATCGCGTCTTTACTCATAGCCGGCATCCAGTTGCGCCAGTCTTCCACAATATAGAATTCTATCAAAGGGTCAATAGTCCAGCCATATACCGATAAATACGAATTGCCGCCGGCCTTTGACGAAGGTTTGTAGTTGCAGTCATAAGTTGCATAAAAGTTTCCAATTTCCTGATGTTCCTGAGTTTGATTATAACTTAACCCGCGACGTGCCAGATAATTTTCCACATTGCTCCATTGCCCGTTAAACAAAGCTCCTTTTCTAAGCGTCATACAGGCTTTTCCCTGTGAGTTTTGATTCCATAACTCATAACGATAACCATCGCGCTCTCCTTCAATGTTTTCAGAAGCCTTTTTTATACAAAATGTTTGAGAACACGAATTAAAAAGAACGAACAGAGTTAATGCTGAAAAGGATATTAATTGTACTTTTAGAAATCTTTTTTTCATCTTTTTTGCGATAATACGTTATTGTAATAACAGTAAATTTAACTGACTGGTCTTCCGAACAGTCGAATTGCAAATCAGCGCCAGCATACGTGTTAGTGGCCAGGCTCTTTTTTGTTTAAATATTGCTCTGTCGTCATTACTGTTGAATAGAAATAATTCAATGCTGATAAAAATGCAGTTTGCACATCAGCCGCTTTTACTTTAACTCCGTTCAATTCAAGGTCTTTGGTTGCACAGGCATCCGCAATAACAACACAATTATATCCCAGGTCTTTGGCAGCTCTTGCGGTCGCATCTACACACATATGCGTCTGCATACCGCAAATTACCAGATCAGTTATGTCTTTTGATTTCAGATATTCTAAAAGATTAGTTTCTCTGAAACTGTTTGGATAATGTTTGACAATTATTTGTTCCGTGCCAATCGGTTTTACGTTAATATGAATTTCGGCGCCTTTAGTGTCAGGAATAAAAAATGTCGCATCAGGTCGGTTTGCGATATGCTGAATATGAACAACAGGTAATTTTCTATTTCTAAACTGTTCAAGTAGCAATTTAGCGTTAACACTTGCTTTGTCCGGATTTACAAGTTGTGCCGTTCCTCCTTCAAAATAGTCGTTTTGAATGTCTATAATTATCAAAGCTGTATTCATTTTATTATCATTTTGAGCGTATCCAAAATTAAGTCCTATGGCTAATGCAATTATTGTAGTTATTCGTTTCATTTCGATGGCTGTTTTGTTTCGTTAAAGCCTTACTGCTGACGACCGAAGCTAAATTCATTTGGCTTCTTGCCGAAGCATTCACTGTCCGTTAGCTTACCCCTTGCTGCCGAACGTTTACATCGTCGGGCAGAAATGACATTAAATTATTTATTTCCCACGTGAAAAAATCGCGCGGGAGCAGTGGTTTCGTATGAGTTGTATATTGCTGTATAGTTTTTTATTCTGGCCGGAATTTAATTTATAATCTGTAATTTAATCCAAGTCCGATGTTGAGCCGGCCGTATGGAAAATCTTTGTCCGTATTTGTAAATTTGTAAATCAGGGTGCTGCCTAACTTCAAGCTGAATTTCAATCTGCCACGTCCAAACCTCATAAATCCAACAGGTTCAAAGAGAATACTTTCATCTTTATATAAGTCGAATGGCCCGGTTGTGTTACCCCAGTCGTAATAGTTTTTGTCTGTCAGGCTGGAGTGCTTTGTACGCGTCGCCATAACCATATCCAAATCCTCCGTACACTTCCATTACCCGGTCATTACCTTTGTTTTTATACAAGCCGGTTGCAGCCTGAAAATAGTAGTTATGATCTGCTCCAACGCTCCCGTATCCCTGAATGGCAATTTTATCGGTCAAACCATAGGATACAGTCGTTTGAACTGCGGGAATTACCGAAACTCCGGCATCAATCCTTAAATCACTCTTCTCACTGATCAACGGAACATCTGTCATTTGTGTCTGATAGACAATACAACCGGACAGTATGATTGAAGTAAAAAATCCGGTAATAATTATTAAACTGTTTTTCATGTATGCTGTTTTTTTATTATTGTTGTCCGATAAAAAATATATCTTTTTGTCCTCAAGCCGGACAGGCTTTTACTTTTTGGCTTCAGCCCCAAAAAGTAAACAAAAAAGGCCGCCGCTGTAGATAAAAAGCTAAAAATTGTCTTCGTTTCGCTCAAAGCGTCCAAACTCCTCTCCGCCAGTGGGCGGATCGTCAGACAAGGACGCTTTTTAACCGCTTCA
>JAFNAU010000285.1 GCA_017860335.1 Bacteroidota bacterium | reverse complement strand
GTTGGCGAGTTTGAGTATCGGGTTTCGGCAGGTATGGTAGAGGATAGTCTTAGCAGTCGTTTTTCCAGGGCAAATTTTGATTTTGGAGTGACACGTTTCCTGACAGTAGGGGGAGGAGTGGAATATCTGTCGTCTTTATCTGCCGGAAAGATATTGCCTTTTGTGAATGCATCTCTGAGGCTCGCCCCAAGCCTCCTTTTATCCGGAGAATACACCTACGGCGTAAGTGCGAAGGGTATAGTAAATTACCGGTTGCCATCGGACGTACAGTTTGAAATTAATTATACGAAATATAATAAAGATCAGAAGGTCATTAATACTAATTATCTGGAAGAGAGAAAGATTAGTGTCACTGTTCCTATCCGTACAACAAAATTTACTGTTTTCTCCAGACTTTCACTCAATCAGTTTATAATGCCCCAGTCAAAATATACCTCCTCTGAATTGTTACTCTCCGGAGCTGTGTTTGGCGTTAACACAAACCTGACTACAAATGCAATTTTCTCTTCACTTGCAAAACCAGATATATACAGTACTCTCGCTCTATCGATAAGCTCGCTCTATCGATAAGGCTTCCGTGGGCCTTCATCCTTACCCCACAGTCTCAGTTCAATTACAGCCAGGGCAAATTTATCTCTTTCCGGAGCGGTTTAGAAAAAAGGTTATTTTCACGTGGTTTTCTCAATTTAGCCTATGAGCATAATTTTATTACAAAATTAAGCAGCATGGAAGTGGGATTTCGTTACGACTTCTCATTTGCAAAACTTGGACTTTCCGCCAGGAGGAGCAACAAGGTCACTACTTTTGTAGAAACTGCAAGCGGAAGTATAATTGTCGATGCCAAAAGCGGTTATGTTGGAACAAGCAATCGTGCAAATGTTGGCAAAGGCGGCATCCTGATGTTTTCTTTTCTGGATTTAAACGGGAATGGACATCGCGAGAAAAATGAACCTAAAGCAAAAGGTCTGCAGATTCACATTAATGGCGGTCGTATTGAGTACATCGAGAAGGATACAACGGTGCGGGTATATGACTTGGAACCATATGCCAACTATCTGGTATCTCTCGTTGGAACCAGTTTCGATAACATTTCATGGCAGTTGCCATACAAAAACATTAGCGTTGTAATCGATCCAAACCAGTATAAACGAATTGAGGTTCCTGTAGCCGTTGTAGGAGAAGCCTCCGGAATGATATATCTTAATGGAAGTTACGGGCAAAGAGGACAAGGCCGTATAATTGTAAATTTCTACCGAAGCGATTCAACTTTTGTAAAAAGCACTATGAGCGAAGAAGACGGTTACTTTAGCTATCTTGGTCTTTTACCCGGTAATTATATGGCCGGTATCGATACCGCACAGATGAGAAAACTGAATATGAAAGCTTCTCCGTCATTTATTAATTTTACAATTGAACACTCAATAGACGGCGATTTGGCAGAAGGGCTTGATTTTGTATTGAATAAAGAAAGACAGGAAGAGGTGCCGGCAGAACAGAAGCCAGAAATATCCAAAGAAAATACTCCGGCAGCAATAACAAAAGCCAAAGATATTTCTGCTCCCGAAACAAAAATGTATTCTGTTCAGCTATTTGCATTGCGTAACAAATTAAATATCGAAGAGCATTTCTCCCGACTTAAAACTAATGTTCCGGATATTACTGTATCGGAAACGCTGGATAAGGATGGATTGTTCAAGTATAGTACTGGCCGTTTCAAAAGCAGATCCGAGGCCGTTAAACTGCTTAGGACAATAAAAAAGCTAGGGTGGCAGGATGCTTTTATTATTTCAGAAATAAGCACTGAAACCGTATCGGCAGGAGTAAGCACAAATATACCGGCACAGGATACAATGCTATACAAAGTTCAGCTATTGGCCTCTGCAAAGCAAACAAATATTAATTCCTACTTCTCGAAACTTATTGCTGTTATGCCGGGTTTAAAAATAATAGAGACAAAAGGTATAGACGGATTATACCGATATTGTTCCGAATCATTCAGCGACTTAAGGAAAGCCGTCCGGCTTCAGAGTATAGTCAGGAAAAACGGGTGGACAGATTGTTTTGTTGTTATTTATAAATCAAATAACCCATAACTTACTGAACAAGATTGTATTTTTCAATCTTGGCGTTAAGAGTCGGTCTTGTAATGTCAAGAATTCTTGAAGCCTCAACTTTATTCCAGTTAACCTCATCCAGTATGCACTTGATATGGTGTTTTTCCAAAGATTCCAGTGTGCGGAATTCTGACATTTCCTGATACTTTGCAACAGGTTCGGCCATACGATAGTTGAGAATAATATTCTCTTTCTCGAGCACATCATTTTTGGACATAACAATTGCCTGAAGCAGGGTGTTCTCAAGTTCCCGTACATTTCCATGCCAATCGTGTTGCTGAAGCATTTCAATGACACCGTCCCCTATTTTGGTTACATTTTTATTAAACCGTTTGTTTAGTTTATACAAAAAATGAATTACCAGATCATTTATGTCGTCTTTGCGCTCTCGCAGAGGCGGAAGATTTATTGTAAATACTTTTAGCCTGTAATATAGGTCTTCTCTGAATTTACCCAGTTTTATCTGCTCTTCAAGATTGCGGTTTGTTGCTGCGATTATCCTGGCTTTCATTGGAATAGGCAACTCACCTCCAACTTTTTCAAATTCCAGTTCCTGTATTACGCGAAGTAACTTAACCTGAGTATTTAGTGATATTTCTGAAATTTCGTCCAAAAAGATAGTGCCTTCCCCGGCAAGTTCAAATTTCCCTTTTTTGTCGCGTATTGAATCGGTAAAAGATCCTTTAACGTGTCCGAACAATTCGCTTTCGAGCAGAGTTTCGGTGAGAGCACTGCAGTTTACTACTACCAGCGGTTTATTGTG
>JAFNAU010000114.1 GCA_017860335.1 Bacteroidota bacterium | reverse complement strand
ATTTTATCGTAGTTATCGCCTACTGTTTTAGACTGAGCTTTGATATCTTCTACTACAGCTTCTACAGCTTTGTCAATACCACGTTTCAGATCCATTGGATTGGCTCCGGCTGTAACATTTTTCAGACCTACACTGATAATTGATTGTGCCAGAACGGTAGCTGTGGTTGTACCATCTCCGGCATCGTCACCGGTTTTTGAAGCAACTTCCTTCACTAGCTGTGCTCCTAAATTCTGAAATGAATCTTCGAGTTCAATTTCTTTTGCAACAGTCACACCATCTTTTGTTATGTGAGGTGCGCCAAATTTCTTTTCCAGAATTACGTTACGACCTTTTGGGCCAAGTGTAACTTTCACTGCGTTTGCCAGTTCATCAACACCTTTTTTCAGTTGATCGCGGGCATCAATATTAAATAATATTTCTTTAGCCATTTTTTTATTTACAATTTAATTATTTACAATTTACAATTGAATTTTCCAGATCAGTTAATTACAGATATATGATTTCAAATTTTAGATAATTGCCAGAATATCGGACTGGCGCATGATAAGGTATTTTTCACCCTCCCATTCGAGTTCAGTTCCGGCGTATTTTCCATAAAGAACCTGATTACCAACAGCGACTATCATTTCTTCATCTTTTGTGCCGTTTCCAACTGCCAGAACTTCACCTTTCAGTGGCTTCTCTTTTGCTGAATCGGGAATAATTATTCCGCTTATTGTTTTTTCTTCTGCCGGTGCCGGTTTGATTAATACCCGGTCTGCTAATGGTTTAATGTTCATAAGTGTAATATTTAATAGTTAAATTTATATGTATGTTTGTTTCTTTCAATAAGCGAATATTGTGCCAGAAGGTTAAAACTGAAATTTTGGCAGATAATATTGTTGAAATTTGAAAAGTCAGGAAAAATACTGCCAACTTGTCAGTGAAAATGTGAAATTTTGGCAAGAAAAAGTAGCTTGTATAAATCATAAACCTTAAGCGATGGATCAGCACCGCATAAGTTTTTTAACATGGCAGACTTGAGCAGATCATACAGCCAGGCGAATATAAATGTAAGTTTTTTTTGATCGAGCTGGATATAAGTATGCAATAATTTTGACTGGTTTGCCAGGAATGGATAGTTATTACATTTATAAAGCAGAAAAAGGTTTCGGGTGCTTTCTTCTGTCTTTTTGATAAATAACTTGTTATAGTCCAGGCCTTTGTGAATGAGGCTGTTGTCGATGTGATGCATTTCGCAGTTAAGTTCGGCAATTTGGTGTCCGAAAAGAGTATCCTCGTGACCATATCCGCGGATGCTTTCATCGAAACGGATGCGGTTAAATATCGATTTTGAAATGAGAAAATTAAATGAAGAAAAATGTGAATATCTACCGTTCTGTTCACGTTTAAGTGCGGAACATGCTTCCCGCATTCGTCCGTATTTCAGTCGCAAACTGTATTCAGGGTCATTATTCTCCGGATCATAAGCGGTACCGCCAACAACCACCACTTCTTCGCGACAAAAAGCCAGGTATTTTTCAACAAAATGGGTTGAGTTTACTTCAGCATCGCAGTCGATAAAAAGTAAATGCTCATAAATGGCTTCGTCAGCAAGTCGGTTCCGGATGGCCGAGCGGCCGATGTTATGTGTCAGTGCGGAATATCTGCAGAATTTCAGATTAGCAACAGAACTGTTTTCTTTCAGGTAACTAGCAGAACCATCTTCCATTACCCGGATTTCAAAATCCACAAATGTTTCAATTGCCAGCTGGTGAAGGTCATTCACCAATCGGACAATGTTGTAGTTGTAAACGGGTATGAGGATGGAAAGCATTTTTTTTGATTATCGGTTTTTTTGATTTACTGTTTTGGGGTTGTAATTAGTTGTTATTTTGTTGTCCATTCGGTAATTTGTTTTTTTGAAATATCAAACGAAATTCCGTCCTCAATCCCTTTGATGTTGCAATACCGGCAAAATGGCATGGGTTTGCTGACAAAATTCATAATTTCCTCCATATTTTTAGCCTGATAAATATCTATGTAATCGTTGGTCGATATTCTCAAATCCTGATTAAATTTCCGGTTGAAATACTTGACATAAGGAATCAACGAGCAGGTATAAAGTTTCCCGTTATCGAGCGATATGCACCGATTGGCACGTGCGCATCGCAGGAAACTGTCCTGAGCATCTTGTTTGCCATCCAGATCAAGCGGAAGCAACTGCATGTTTTTCTCAATGGATTCCGTGTTTCCGTAGTATGAGAGGCGAACCTGATGTTTTTTTGCAAGTTGTTCTATCTTATTGTGATCAATTTTTACCGGATATTTAGTAACAATAATGTTAATATTGTGTTTATGACAGGTTTCCCAGAAATCATCGGGTTGTTTTGGCAGCAAAATTCCGTTGGAAATTATATTTACAGGTACTTCAGGAAAATATTTGCGACTGATTCTGATAAATTCTGTTACCTGAGGATGTAAAAGTGGCTCGCCACCAAGCAGTTGTATTTCGTCCACACGATTGCCGACGAGTTTGGACATGCGGGCACAGTCGTTTTCGAATGTGAGGATATCAGCAAAAACTTCCGGCGCAAGGGGTGAAAAATTATCACAACCACGACAATTCAAATTACAATGGTCTACCAGATGCAGATGTAATATCGGAATTGTTTTCCTTATCCGCATATTCCTTTTTGAAATTCTCCTCCAGACAGGGAGTAGATTGCGACGAAACAGAATTATTTTTCTAGGTATTAATATCTTTGGATTCATAATGTCTTTTTTTTTATTGCATTTTCAAATAGCTTTTCGAGCGTTTCTGCTCCTTTTTTTCTGGAAAAGTCTAATCTAGTTTCCTCACTGAGTAGTCCTGAAGTTAGCCCCGTTTGCTGCCACTCATTAAACTTGTCTTGCAGATAATTCTCAACTTCTGTTGCGTCAGAGCTCACGAGTCCGCAGTGGGTGTTTTTAATTACTTCAGAAAGGTTATCATTATTATCGGGGATACATATTACCGGGCGATTAGCTCCCAAAGCTTCGAAAAACTTGGTAGTCATTATCCCGAAATAGTTTTTAGTATTCTGAGAATTGCACAGTACCAACAACAGGGAACTATTATTTAATTCTGCAGGCAGATTTTCCGGAGCGGTAAAGTTATGAAATTCTATGAACTCGGACAAATGATAACTCTCAGCAATATTCTTTACAACAACTATCGACTGCTCATCAACAAACCATTTAACTATAGTATTTTCCGGTGAGATAATCTTTTTTTTGCGCAATTCATCTAAAGCTACGAAAAGCAGCCTCGGGTTGCGAATCTTTTCGTTATAAATCCTCCCAAAATATGAAATGGTGAAAAGAGAAGTGGTTCTTATCTCCGGGATGAATAAATCTTCGTCAAAGCCATTGTAAATCAGGTGTGTATTTGGGTTATATATAGACAATGTTTTGACATGCCAGGGTGATACGGTTGTAACACCGGCCGCTTTTCTCAATACGGTGTTGCGCCGTTTGATGTTTATTCTTTTATAAATATTGATAAGTATATTTCCAAAAAAAAATGGCGGACGATGAGCTATGAAATGATTATCGTCCGGCGACTGTTCTGCAATGTCCCGTAGATCAACAAATAGCGGAACATCGAGTTTACGAGCCATCCTCGCAGCTGTAGTCAGTGGAAAAGTGAAACTTGAACTGCAGAATATTAAATCATATTTTTTTTCGGAAACGAAAGATTGTGATTTCCGGTAAAAATACCTTCCTTTATAATCAATAGATAAATCCATTATAAATTTAATCATCCATTCCAAACGTCCCAAAATTCCTTTTTCATTCTTGTAATAATCAATCGTAAGCCACGATACCTTCTCCGGAACATCGTAACTGTATTCTGATTTTTCGTTCACAAAATCCACCTGCCAGCCTTTCCTGCTGAAATAGGAAACGAAATACCTCACTCGCGGTAAGTAGGCAGGCGACAGAAATGCTTCTCCGAAAATAAGTAGACGCATATTAGAATTATTTTATTTTAGATAGTTAATCAGCCATCGGTACAAATCTCGGTGATATTGTCCATTATTTTTCGCTACCGAAGTATTATGCCAAAGTAGTACCAATTCGCCGTTGTGCTTTCTGACTAAGTCAATCATTGTTTTTGTGAATAAAAAAGCCTCATCGGTTTTTAAATTCATGTATCTCCCGTCACTCAGCGTGTTGTCCATCATAGTTAGTGGATGGAGTGTTAGCAGGGTGAGTTCTAATGTTGCCGGATTTATCCATTTTACAGCTCTGCATGTGCCCAGCCTGAAACCTGTAATGTCTGCGTAAGCCATAGTAAAATCATCTGTCAGTCCGGCTTCAATCAGCGCCTGCATATCTTCCGGTTCACGGCTCATCAGAAAGTGATTGCGCGTATATGTCGTATTCTGAGAGATAGTCTCGTCGAGAACTTTTTTTTCATTTTTTATATACTCCGGCTTCATCCCGGCCTGATAAGAGGGATGAAGTCCGATTTTCACGTCGTGTTGTTTGCATAGCTTGAATAATGTGTAGAAATCCCTGCCTCTGATATCATGCAGTGGCTTGTCAGTCATCAGTTCACCACCGCCGGTTTTGATAAAAACTATATTTTCGATTTTCTCTTCCTGTTTTTTATTTTTCAGTTTATCAGCCAGATCGAATAGCCAGGGAAAAGTGAACCAGGGGTCATTTTTTATTCCTCCCGCAAAACTTTCAACAGCTTTTAGTGATTCCGCAGGATTTTTGAAAAAGCACAAAACTGCTCCACCCATTCCTCTGATATTACGATAGTGAGCTAATTGGTCCGCATCATGAGTCAGGTAGATTTTGCTGAAATTCTCTTCAGGCTCGCAGATGTCAAGTCCTGTTTCGCGTAGCAATTTTCTCAAAAGTCTTCCGTATTCGTCAACAACAGGTCGTTGAAGGAAACCAGCCCTGAAAGGCAACGATTTTATGCCCGGGAAGCGACCATGGCTGTCTCTGATATTTCTGCTGATGATTTCCTCATACCGGCTTAAAAGAAAAAAACTGCTTGCAATAATATCAGCATGAATAATGAGTGTCTCGTCTGATTTTTCTGTTACCGGTTCACCAAAAAGCAGGGGTATTTCTTCCCACAAGGGTAGTGGCAGTTGAGGAAGAGATTTTTCTGTATTAAAAATCTCTGCATTAAAAAAACCGGAAGGAATAATGACAATTTTATACTTACTGAATTGTTTCTTATCGGAAGTATAGCCAATCATACTGCTGTAAGTTTCATTCGAAACGTTCCCGAGCAGAAAACGAATGATATAATCTGTTATTTCCGATAAATGATCAGCAGGCATACCGGTTTATTTAATTTTCATTTTCATATAGTGAGAGTAGGTGAGTATCACGGCGATAGCCAGACCGAGCCAAAGATCTGTACTGGTGAAAACACCTAGAAATGCATCCCCTTCGGGCATCTTTTTTGCAACTAACTTCAATATCCAGGTTAGAATTGCGTAAATGCAAAAAACGCCGGCACCATATAAGAATAATTTTAATTTTTTATTCATGACAAAGCAATGATTAGAATAAACAACGAATAATAGTGGTTTATGCAAAGTTAACCAATTAATTCATTTTTCAGAACTTTTTACCTGAATTAAACCGTTTCGGACGGATGTTCGTTCAGAATCCAATATTAAAATTCAAGAGCAAGAAATTTACCCGTAACACTATCATGATTTCCGGCTACTTCACGCGGACTACCGGTACAAATAACCCTGCCACCGCCATTACCGCCTTCGGGCCCGATGTCAATAATGTAGTCGGCAGTTTTAATTACGTCCATGTTATGTTCGATAATGATGACTGTATTGCCGCGATTTACCAGCCGGTTGAGTACTCCCAGAAGTACCCGTATGTCCTCAAAGTGCAGTCCGGTTGTCGGTTCATCCAGCACGTATAATGTTTTTCCGGTATCCCGTTTCGATAGTTCAGTTGCCAGTTTCACACGCTGACTTTCGCCTCCTGAAAGTGTGGTACTGCTTTGTCCCAGTTTGATATATCCCAGCCCAACATCCTGCAATGTTTTAATCTTGTTGAGAATATAAGACTGATTTTCGAAAAAATCCACAGCCTGGTTGATGGTCATGTTAAGCACATCAGCAATTGATTTTCCCTTAAAACGAACTTCGAGTGTTTCGTGGTTGTATCGCTTTCCGTTGCAGCTTTCACAGGGCACATACACATCGGGCAGGAAGTTCATTTCGATGGTTTTGTAACCATTACCTCCGCAGGTTTCACAACGTCCGCCAGCAGTATTGAATGAGAAGCGTCCCGGCTTAAATCCGCGTATTTTTGCTTCGGGCAGGGTAGCAAAGAGATTTCGGATGTCACTGAATACTCCGGTGTAGGTAGCCGGATTGGATCGGGGTGTGCGTCCAATCGGCGATTGATCGACCTGTACAATTTTATCGATATTTTCAATTCCTTCGATACTGTCGTAGGGCAGAGGTTCCTGTAGTGAACGATAAAAGTGCTGACTGATAATG
>JAFNAU010000113.1 GCA_017860335.1 Bacteroidota bacterium | reverse complement strand
GCCACAGTACCTTCACGCACACCCTGCAGATTTCGAAGAAAAATCAATGAAAAAACCACAGAAATAACCACCAGCAGGCTATCAAAAGCAATCTTCACCTTACCAAATTCCAGTTTACGTTTATTGGCAATTGCCATTACGAGGGCATCACCCGGCAATAAAATCATGTTCGATTTTACCAGCAGAAAAACACCTAATGCAATCACCACGCTGCTCAGCAAACTCAGCAACCATTCCATCCAGTAGGCTGAAACTGAGAAACCAGACAATGCCGACACTGACAGATCAATAAACCATCCGAAAAAGAACACCACTGGCAACTGGAATAGTTGTAAAGGATGAAATTTTTTCTTCAGGATGAGTATCTGCAGGACAATAAAAAAAGCATTAAGAAGTACTGTATATGTGCCTATGGAAAACGAAGTAAATAAACTTAATACATAAGGAAAAGCCGATATAGAGGTAGTTCCGAGATGCGATTTCACTGACAACGCCACCCCGAATGACATAATAAATATTCCGATTACAAGGAATATCGATCGATTAAATAGTTTTTCCGTTTTCATTGTCCGCGCACCAACAGATTTATTCAGATTTAATCAGTCTGATTTTCGACACACAAAATTAATCATTTTGCTTTATATAAAAATGTATATGACACAGTTAATTACCTAAAATTAAGATTTACACACCACTCAAAAAATGACAGCAATTTTCAATGACCGGATTATAATAATTTATCAGTATTTTCACAACCAAACTACGGTATAATGTGTTATTTATTTGTGTAATAACTGTGCTGTGCTCAATGAAAATCTTTATTTAGAACATGATTTGAATTTTTCAATTTTAAACATCAAAAAAAATGAAAAACCTTCACTTGCTTCAATTGATTTTACTGATAACCGTTTGTTTTGCAGGAGTAACTGGCGCAACCGGACAAGTGAGCAATGTTCCGGTTGATACCGCATATATTTACCCTGAAAATCCCACAATAAAGGATAGCGTATATATGACCTATGTTTACATTTCAAGTGATGGCTGTCCTGACTATTATCTGGTAAAAGACTCTGTGGCTTCCGGAAAAATCTGGGTAAGCCTGAAAAAAATCCCCGACATGGGAAGACCTTGTATTACTGTAATTACCTATTTTAAGACACAAATAACCTTAGGAATTATCACCCACGACACAGAAGTATATTTTAACGGCAAACTTTACAAAACAATCTACGTCACCTGCCGGCTGGAGAAAAAAGGGGTTGTAATCAACTGTGGCGGAAAATTACACATCCAGGAATTCTCCCCACTTGCCATCCGCCAGCTTTACACCTTCAGTTACAACTCGCTGACCAACAGCAATGACCGGACTTATACGAAACCGGCTGCAGGCGATACCGTCAAATTCAGCGGATATCTCAGCAATGTCTTTCCGATATCCGATACGGTCTGCCGAGCAGTAGGAAAAGTAATTTGCTATGAAATAACCGGCACTACAACCCATGACAGCATTCCGCCTTGTGTGATTGATAAAGCCGGAATTGTTGTGAAATGTCAGGATAAACTCTATTTTGAAGATACATCCACTCCGTATGCATCACCTGTACCGCAGCTTTACATTATCAAAGGAATTACCGACAACAGCTCCGACACCGATGTAAAACTGACAGAAGGCGATCGGGTGAAATTCGGCGGTTATCCGGTGAAGACAGATTCTGTTACAGGCACATGTCATATCGTTGGTGTAGCAGCCTGTTTCAGGCTCATTGATACCACTTCGACCTGCATCATGGACAAAAAAGGAATTATAGAAGCAGGAATTGACGGATGCACAGACCAACTCTTTATCCGCGAAACACTTACCCGAAATCTGTATTCAATCAAAAACGCAGTTATAAGCAACAGCACTGCCATCAAAACACCGAAACCTGGTGACAAAGTTGTTTTTGGTGGTTATCTTATCCGGAATGACTCTTCAAATGTTTCATTATGCCCAATACACGGTATTGCTACCTGTTACCGGTTGATTGATACCATTCCACCGTGTATCATGGACAAAGCAGGAACCGTAGAGCGGGGAACCGACGCCTGCGCGATGCTCCTCTTTGTGCGCGAGACTGACACACAAGAGCTTTACTACATCCCAAACAGCAGCATGATTTATGCTGATGGATCGACAATCCGCAACCTCTGTCCGGGCGATAAAGTGAAATTCGGCGCAATTTCGATCAGCTCCTGGGGAAAAGATTTAAATCTGTGTAACTCCGTGGGCATTGTCAACTGCTATGTGATTACACAAACAGCAGACACACTCACGCTGAGCGGATATGCACTTGCCGGTAGTGATACTGTAAAGTCAGGTCTGGCAATTCTGTTCGAAAAAGGATATCGCAAATCTGCTGCACTCAGCACAATTACCGACGGAACTTTTACATTCAACCGATTGCATCCGTCATCGTACACTGTTTACGTTATTCCAGTCCGCGAACTGTATCGCAATTATCTGCCCACTTTCTACATTGATAAACTTTATTACAAAACGGCAGATTTTGTTGAACTTAAACAAACAACACAGGATGTGATCGTAAAAATGCGGTACTTCGAACGGAAAACCGGTACCGGAAAAATCTTTGGTAATATTAACTACGAACAATATAAACTGAATGACAGTCTGATTGTGAAGAACGCCTTATCCAACACCGAAGGAACAGCGAATTTCAACATCGCGGTAAATACGACCGTTTTGCTGCTGGACAGACAGAATGCAGTTATAGCCTGGACACTAACCGATGTGAACGGGAACTACGCGTTTACCGATATTCCGCTTGACACCTATACTGTTGTATCCGAAACCGCCTCGGCATCAGCCACTTCAGCGGTGACTCTCACGAGTGATCAAAGCATCGTCAGCCGTGACCTGATATTGAAAAGCAACGAAGGTGCAACAGGAATATCTGTTCCGGAAAACACAGTTCTTTCCATTTACCCAAATCCTGTAAGGAATAAACTATCTGTTACACTCGCACACAATGCACAAATCAGTGTTTACAATTTGAACGGACAACTTCATATCCGGCAGCAATTAAACATGGGAAGCAATACGAACTATTTATCTCACATAAGAGAAGCTGCCCAAAAGGCAGCTTCTCTTATGTTTCGGTAGCAACACTTACATTCATCAGTCATAATTCATCAGTCATAATTCCATCGAGTAATTCCACAGCAGCGGTAATACATTTCTCGCAAATGGTTTTGCTCTGATTGGTTTCTTTATGAAAACACATTCCCTCTTCGGTTTGCAGGTCGCATCCGAGTAATGTCCGGCAATCAGCAGCTCCGCATTTCAATTTGAAGTCACTGCGCAACTTTCGAACGGCGGCATAAGTGATATTTTTCCGTTCTGTCTGGTCGGGAATACACTGGCTGTAATATATACCAAGAACCATAAATGCACCCGTCAGGGCACCACAGACTTGCTGTAAGCGTCCCATACCGCCTCCAAATCCGCAGGATAGTCCTGCAGCCAGATTTGATAGGCTGTAACCACCGACTGCGCACAATTTAATCCCGACCGGAAGGATTGGATGGCTTTTTCTTCTGTAATGTTCATAATCATCAATGTTTTATTTATTTTTCATGAAATTCAGCACCAGTTTGTCGGTTTCATTCATACCTTCACGACTGATTTTTGTCGAGTCCTGAATGGTTTTATCCACATCTTCATCAATAATACCTTTAATGGCTGCCACCACCTTGTTATCCATGACCGCAATGCCCGATAGTTCTAATTCTTTCTTGACCACTCCGGCACAACCTGACCAGAAACGTCCTATATGGGATATGTCCTTGCCTGACTTGGTAATATAACTTGAATCTAACGCAATAGTTTTTCTTGATCCAAAGAAATTGGCAGTAAGTTTAATATTGAAAGACATAAAATCAAACTTCTTTTCAAACTGTTGTCTGAAATGCTGTCTTAACGCATTTAAGATAATTGAAAGATACTGCTTATGAACCTGAAATATCATGCCTCTAAGTTTTGGTGGAACAATCCTTAAAGATACTGAATTTCAGAGAATTAAGCAAATAAATTGCTGGTTATATTATTGATAATCAGATGAATAGACGAAAGTTTAACAAATTATTGTTAAATAACACTTACAATATTAAAAACGTTTTTGGTTGCTCGTAGTTGTTTACTTCGTTCGTATTTTTAACTAATAGCGCCCCAATTTATCGTGTTTGTTTTCAATTTTTTAAGTTGTCTGACGAAAATTTGATTTTCCGAACTTGTGAGTGTTGGGTCTTTTTCCAGTATATCAGAGGCTGCATGTCGTGCAATTTCGAGCATCTGACCATCCTGGGCCAGATTGGCAATTTTAAGCTCAAAAGGCAGCCCACTTTGCTGGGTTCCTTCCAGATCGCCGGGACCGCGAAGCTGCAAGTCGGCTTCAGATATTTCAAAACCATCATTGGTACGGGTCATGATTTCTATCCGTTTGCGTGAGTCCGCTGAGAGTTTAACCCCAGTGAGCAATATGCAGTACGACTGATCGGCACCCCGGCCCACACGACCGCGCAACTGGTGTAACTGCGACAAACCGAATCGCTGGGCACTTTCGATAATCATCACCGAGGCATTCGGCACATTCACACCGACTTCAATAACGGTGGTTGCCACCATTAATTGTGTTTTGCCCGAAATAAATAGCTGCATCTGCGCGTCTTTTTCGGCGGGTTTCATCTGCCCGTGTACCATGCTGATGCTGAACTGGGGCAGCATCTGATGCAGGTATTCAAAACCTTCCTCCAGGTTTCGCATATCCATGTTTTCGGATTCCTTAATCAGTGGATACACCACGTAAATCTGTCGTCCGGCAAATATCTGTTTGGTGATGAAACTCAGCAGGGCGGTGCGTTTTGTTTCGTAGTAATGATATGTCTGGATAGGTTTCCGGTCCGGCGGCAACTCATCAATCACCGAAACGCTCAAATCGCCGTACAACGTCATGGCGAGGGTGCGCGGAATGGGAGTGGCTGTCATCACCAGAACGTGTGGAGGTTTATGATTTTTTCCCCATAGCTTCGAACGCTGAGCCACGCCAAACCGGTGCTGCTCGTCGATAATGACCAAACCGAGATTTTTGAAACGGACAGTGTCTTCGATGAGGGCATGTGTGCCGATAATGATATGCATTTCTCCGCTTGACAGCTTCTCGTGTATCGTTGTCCGGTCTTTCTGGCGAGTCGAACCGGTGAGGAGCGAAACCTGCACACCGAGATTGCCCAGCATGCCGGTGATAGTGGCATAATGTTGTGTAGCCAGAATTTCGGTGGGCGCCATGAGGCAAGCCTGATAACCGTTGTCGATGGCAATAAGCATAGTCATCAGCGCTACCAGCGTCTTTCCGCTTCCCACATCGCCCTGCAGTAGCCGGTTCATCTGGTGTCCCGAAATCATATCGGTGCGGATTTCTTTTATCACCTTTTTCTGAGCGCCGGTAAGTTCAAAAGGCAGGTGATGACTGTAGAATGTATTGAAAAAATGGCCGATGCGCGAAAAGACGAATCCTTCGAAATGTTGCTCACGCCATTTGGTCTGATGAAGTATGTTGAGCTGAATGTAGAAAAGCTCTTCGAATTTCAGTCGCTGACGGGCGCGGCTGAGCAGTTCGTTGTTTTTGGGAAAATGAATATTGGTTATTGATTCGGTCAGGTTCATCAGTCCGAACTGTTGCAGGATAAATGCCGGAAGTGTTTCGGGGATGCCCCCCTGAATCTGGCGGATGAGCGGCAACATAATTTTCTGAATGCCTTTTGAATTCAGAAAATGGTTTTTCATTTTCTCGGAGGTGTTGTAGTAAGGTTGCAAACCCAGCATCTCGGGAGGAGGAAGTTGTGCCACGGTCTCCATTTCGGGATGAACGATATTGTATCGTCCGTTGAAGAGTGATGGTTTCCCGAAAATTACATATTCTACTCCGGTCTTGTATTTTTCCGTCACAAACCGGATACCCTTGAACCAGACCAACTCAATGGCTTGTTCGCCATCTGTAAACATCGCCGATAGCCTTTGTGTCCGGCCTTCACCAATTTTTTCGAACCGCAGGATTTTCCCCTTCACCTGGATGAACGGCATTTCTTCACTGATCTCGCGCAGTTTATAAAACCGGCTCCGGTCCACATACTTGTAGGGATAATGCCTAAGTAAATCTTCCACCGTGAAGATACCAAGTTCCTTGTTGAGTATTTCGGCTTTTTTTGGCCCTACACCCGTCAGAAATTTTATGTCCTGATTAAGAAAATCCATGTCCGGTCACACGTTTAACCCGATATATATTTACCCAGTGGAATCTTGCGTAAAATAAAAATCACAGACATGGACGTAAGGAGTGTAAGCACAACCAGTACGGGCAGCGAAACGAGCGGGTGAGCCATCGTCCAGAATATGCCGTTTTGAAAAAATATGCCGATAACCAGAATGTGAACCAGATAAATGCCGAAGCTGTAATCGCTCACCGTTTTTTGCATCCGGAGTACGATGCTGTTCCTGATGTTGGTATTTTTCAGGCTCAGAAAGATAGCTCCCGACTGGATGATGGTGTTCAGATTTAAATAACCGTAAACGGTAGTGTCCAGCCGTCCGGCTTTGGTACTTGCATAGAATGCAAAAAATGTGGAAACAGCTATAGTGCCGATAAAAACAAGTAATGCGGTAAGACGGATGTTGCGCGATACGATGGTGTATTTACCTATGTAATAACCCAATACCAGGTAACCAGAATATAGAAAATAGCCAAAGAATTTACTCAGATAATCGCCTGACCAGCCGTACATGTTCAGTGAAAAATCGCTGCTCACGCCACACAGCAGTACCCACGCCGCAAGTAAAAACAGCAGACTCCAGCTGCTGAGTTTGCGGACAAACATTCCCAGAAACGGGACGGCCAGGTAGATAAACAAAATCATATATACGTACCAGAAATGTTTGGAAATGCCTTCGGTAAGAAACAAATTGACACCCCAACTGATGATGCTTCTGAAATCGTGAGGCTGAATGGACGGAGAAAGCGTAAACCACCTGAAAATCCAGTAAACCACCATCCAGAAAAGCAGTGGTATCAGTACACGGGTTATCCGTTTTTTATAAAATTCGCCCAGTTTATATTCCCGGTTGAGCATAGTGACACCGCTGATCATTAAAAAAACCGGTACAGCAAAACGGATGGTGCTGTTCACAATGTTACCAATCCACCAGTAAAGCATATTGCCTCCAAACGACATTTTTACCACGGGTGAAGATATGTGAATGAAAAGCACACCGATAATTGCCAGTGCACGCAGGCTGTCGAGCCACTCTATATTGTTTTCACGTTTAGTCATTAGTCATTTTTGTCTCCCAAAAGGAGAAATTCTGCAAGTTTCAGGTCGAAAGTGGTGGTAATCTTTATGTTTTCGCGGTTTCCTTCCACCAGGCTTATTTTATATCCGGCTGCTTCTGCCACGGATGCATCATCGGTAAATTGTTCGTTGTAGGGCTGCTGATAACTTTTCAGAATGATGTCTGAGCGGAAAACCTGCGGTGTCTGCACCAGCCGGTAATTTTTTCGGTCCACGGTTTTACTGCCGCTCCAGTCCACCTGGCGTATGCTGTCCACCAAATCGACAACAGGAATAGCGGCGCCGGATTTTTCAGCTTTACAGAAAAGAAACGGGAGATTCCTCCCGGAACGACTGTATGGGGTATATTGAAGTTATAGGTCATACAGAGTTCATCCCATACATCAAACTGGGTGGAAGGTAGCACCAGAATGAGCCTGATGTCATCTGAATATTGGTAAAATCTTTCCAGAGTGTGCATCAGTACCGGTTTATGCCCCAATAGGATAAATTGTTTGGGAACAGATGCTTTCATCCGTTCGCCTTTGCCCCCGGCCACAATAATTGCCACTTTTTGCTGTTTCATGAATAAAAAAGTAGTAAGAGCAACAAAGATAGTCTTTTTCATAGCAAATAGCAATGAAATAAAATTGAAACTGAACAGACAGGACTGTTTTTATTTGCTAAAAAACTTGTAAATCGTATCAATTTCATACCTTTGTACAAATTTTCAGCTTACCTAAATGAAGAGATTTATTTTAATGAACTGTGTTCTGCTCGCGTTGATGTTTACAGTGACAGCACAAAACGGATCCAACTCAGCAACCCCCGAAATCATCAAATCGATTGAAAACGGAGACTCGAAAGTGAATGTTCATCAGGACAGCCGTCTGAACGTACTCCTGAATGATCATGTTAATCGTGAAATTAAACCCACGGGACCATACTCCGGACCCGGATATCGTGTTCAGGTTTTTTCGAGCAACGATTTCAAAACTGCTAAATCCGAGTCAGCTTCTATCGAACGTCAGCTTCGCAGTACATTTCCCGAACAGAATGTTTACCGGATTTATGCATCTCCTTTCTGGAAAGTCAGAGTGGGTGATTTCAGATCGATTGAGGAAGCACGCTCATTTCGGGCTGAACTTATCAATGCATTTCCCAATCTCAGCAGGGAAGCATACACGGTACGCGAAAGCAAAATAAAAATTGAATAAAAGAAACTCCAATGGATTTGTACGCCAATAACCTGATAGAATTTGATGCGGAAAAGACTAAACGTCTGGCCGAGAATTACTGCTGAAAACTCCCGAACGGGTTGCCAAAGCCATGCAGTTTTTTATGCAGGGCTACGAACAGGATCCCGAAAAGATACTCAGCTCGGCTGTCTTCACGGAGAATTACCGTCAGATGGTCATTGTTAAGGATATCGATTTCTACTCACTTTGTGAGCATCATTTACTGCCTTTCTTCGGCAAAGCACATATCGCCTATATACCCAACAAAAAAATTACCGGCCTCAGTAAAATTGCCCGTGTAGTGGAAGTGTACGCCCGCAGACTGCAGGTACAGGAACGGCTTACTACCCAGATCAAGGAATGTATTCAGAAAACACTAAATCCATTGGGCGTAATGGTCATTATTGAGGCACAGCATCTTTGCATGCAAATGCGCGGCGTTCAGAAGCAGCACTCCATTACCACGACTTCAGATTTTACAGGTGTGTTCGAACAGGCAAAAACCCGCGAGGAATTCATGAACCTGATAAAGGGCTAAACCTCTGAAATTTTTTCTTCGTCCCTAAGGCTTATGCCCGACAGATAGCCGATGCAGTAAGGCAGTATCAGACTGAAATAAGAAACATCATAGGTAGAATCTGAAAAAAAACTTCCGTTGATGCCGCGGGTAAGGATCAGTGAGAGTTGCGACAATGCCATGAAGATGAAAATGAACAGCGATGCGGTATTGAAAAACCGGTGAAGCCCTTTCCACCTGAGCGAAAACACTATCCCAAGAATTATCATTCCAGTGAGTACGTATCTGTTGCCCACTCCCGATTGACTCATAAATGGATTGCGGCTGAAAAATATCCAGGTGTCAGTGTTCCAGAGGATAAAAGGCAGAAAACTTAGTATTACAATCAGTGCTACGCCCGAAACAAAAATCATTTGTTGTTTCAACTTCAGACGAAGGAATGGTCTAAAAAAATACAAAGCCAGCGGCAGTATGGCCGATAAACGTGTGGAAGCGATCAGTCCGCAGATCAGGATAGCTGTGACTAAATTTTCCGAAAGGCTTTTCCCCGAACGGTCGAACCAGATAATAGCTGTGAACACAAGTAAAGCATTGCTCAACGCATCGCTGCGTACCATTACTTCCCACCAGTAAGCAGGCGATATGCTGAGAAGCAGGAGGAAAAACAAACTTTTATACCACGAGCGGAAATAATAATGGACGATAAAAGCGGTCTGCAGAATAAAAAATATCAATCCAAGACCAACATCTCCCATCAGATAAAACGGCAAATTTACGACATACCAAACCGGGAAAGGGGAGGGGTAATTCGTCTCGCATACGTGTGTATGTGCCGCATAGGGGTAGTTTCCCTGAAACAGATTGTCAAGAAAAAAAGTTACTGCCGACCACCTGTCCACATTTACGCTGTACCGGTCAACCTTAATCAGAAAAACGATGATTGCTCCGATAATCAGGGACAAGAGAAGAAAAAATCCCACCTTTGACAACCGCTCCTTCTTTTTATTTTCCGGTAACGAAAACAGATACACGATTGCAAGCACGACGATACAGAAAATACCTAGTACGGGGTAAGCATTGATACCTGCACGGGGTACATATTTCAGGATAAACAGCGCGTTGACAAAAAGAAAAAGCAACAGTTCAACCGCATAAAAGAATGTCTTTTTTTGAGGGATAGATGTCATGATATGATCAGGTAGATGGAAATGATGCCCAGCGCCAATCCAATATATTGTTTTAATTGTACTGTTTCGTTGAAAAAAAATATGCCGCATCCGAATACAAGTGTCATGATTATTACGGCTGTAATTGCCGAATAGCGGCTCAACGGAAAAAATTTCAGGGCAAACGACTGCATGACAAATGCCAACGCGTATGAGAATAAACTCAGTAAGATGAAATACCACCACCTGAACCCGCCGACTGCTTCCTGCGAGGAATATTTGATCAGGACCTGTGCTGCCACAGCAAACAGAACACTTAATCCTACAAGCAGAAATTTTCCCATGCTATTCGATATTTAATGTCTTGTCAACAATGTAAATGGGTCTCGCCTTTTGTTCATCAAACAAAAAACCGACATATTCACCGATGATGCCAAGCAGAAAAAACTGGATGCTGAACATCAGACCGAGAAAAACCACGATAGTGGTGTATCCCGAAACCGGTTGCTCAATGATTTTCATGATAATGCTGTAAACGGCAAGTATCAGACTGAACGTACCTGAAAAAAGTCCGATGTATATTCCGGCTTGCAGTGGCTTTTTCGACAGGGTGGCAATAGCTGTAACCGACAACGAAAGCAGTTTGGATATGGAATATTTGCTTTTACCCAGTTTCCGGTGTGGCGATTTGAATTCAATGGTTGTTCTTCTGAAACCGATAATCTGAATTATTCCGCGCAGGAACCGAACCCGTTCACGGTAGTCCTCACGGAGTATGTCAGCTACCCGTTTTGAAATCAGGAAAAAATCTGATGCGTTGGGTTCAATTTTAAAGGGCGTGAGTTTGTTTAGTGTGTGATAAAACAGGTTGGAAAAGCTGAATTTTTTCGTATAATTCCTAGCCATATTGATCACTTCATATTCACCGTCGTTGTACAGTTCGGTCATCTCCCGGATCAACGAGGGCGGATGCTGCAGGTCACTGTCCATGCAGATAACAGCATCGCCTGTAGCATAATCGATACCTGCGATCATGGCTGCTTCATGTCCGAAATTTCTCGATAGCCGGATTGACTTCACCCGGTTATCTTTTCCGGCATATTCATCAATCAGCTGCTGGGAATTATCCGTACTGCCGTCGTTGACGAAAATTAATTCATATTCTGCAAAATCCTTTTCAAGTGTACCGGCTATCTCCCGGATGAAAACAGGCAGTACCTGTTCTTCATTGTAAACGGATATAACGACGGATAGCTTCATAGTGCTGTTAATCTTAGTTTATCACAAGTATTTTGGTGGTTGTGCTGTGCAGTCCGTCGGGCGATACACAGATGGCCAGATAAACGCCGGTGCTTACTTTATTCCCGAAAATGTTTTTGCCGTCCCAGGTGGCGATGCTTCCGTTCGAGGTAGTATCACAAACCACATTACCGGTCAGATCTGTGATTTTGACTTTGGTATCGGCTACCAGACCGGTGATGGTGATGATGCCTGAGTAATTTTCGCGAACAGGATTTGGGTAAGCGTGAACATTATTGAATACATCGTCGGCATTAGCTGCATCGCTCTGATAGGATACCAGTCCGTTGCCTGTGCCGAAGAAAACTTCACCGGTCACCGGGTTAATAGCTATGGATAATATCTCATTTGAGAGCAGCGGGCTGTTGGTGGTCGTGAAGTGACGAATGGTTTCCTGTCCGTTTTCCGACATCAGATAAACACCGGATTTTGTTGTGCCGAGCCATTTGCGGTTAGCACCGTCAATGGCAATAGCGCGTATTTCTTCATCAATCAGCAGATAATCGGCTGCATTTGTACCGTTATTACGGGGTATTTTCACCCGCGAACAAGTAAAGCCAGCATCAAATGCCTTCGAAGGATTGTTGAAAAGCAGTGGACCTTCATTGGTCCCGATCCATACAACACCGTTTTTATCCTGTGCTATGGAGAATACGTAGTTGGGAGTGATTACACCTCCCTTGTCTGTATCCGGAAACGTGGAATAAAATACCGATTTATCATCTTTCTGATCTTCGAGGGTGCCGTTGTCGTCAAAAATTTCAACACCGACACCGGCTCTTATTCCGGGTATCCATTTCTGGTTTTTATTCTGATTTGAGATCAGCACTTCACCTAATGTGTATTTTGCATCCAGCTCTTTGTAGTAAAGTCCCATCCAGGTACTATCGGGTTTCAGTATTTTTATTTGTTTGGACCCGGATGTATTGGTAAACCAAACATTCCCTTTGTTATCGAAAATTCCCCCGTCAATACGCATATACTCAAAATTGTCCGGAATAACAGTTTCGAGCAGACTGTTTTCGAAATTATACCATTTCACAAATTCATCGTTTTTAAATTCATAAACTCCGGTGCCGTATGAACTTACCAGAAAATGTTTATTGTCAGCCGGATCAATGGCAATATCCATGAAATCCAGAACACGTTTGCCTGTTATTGCGTTTATGGGCTTATTGCTGATGTTTTTCCAGATGTTGTTTTCATAGATCATTACAGCACCCACGCGGAAGAACTGAGCCGACCAACGCCCTCCCGGAACTACAAAAAGTTTTTGTCCCGAGAACCGCATCCGGAAAGGTATGTTCACGGCCGGGCCATCAGGTTTATAATAACTGATTTCGGAAATTGTGTTGCTTTTATAGCGTGCCACACCTTTGGCATCACCCGCAAACCAGAATTCGCCGTTTTCAGCATCATACAATCCACTGCGCAGATTACTCAAACCGTTTACCTCTGTCTGAACCAGCTGCTCGTTGAAAAGATAGGCTGTTACATCGGTTAATGCAAGCAGATGTCCGTCGATAACCTGAACAGAGATATAATCCCTCGTTATTTCAAGGTCCGACCAGATATCGTCATTCCCTTTTATATAAAGCTTTCCTTTCCTTTGCAGGACAAGCCGGTTGCCGAAGGATACCAGTCCCTGAATTTCACCGGAACCGGGAAGTGTATTCAGTTTTTGCCAGTTTTCGTAATTAATCAGATTCGGATCGGTGGCGGTTGCATAGAAAATATCGGTGGTCGTAGCCGCGTAAATGCTCCCGTTGTGTAAGGTTGTGTTGAGAACTTTTACTTCCGAAGCATTCGGTCCGATGTAGTAGGTGTCGCGGATCTCCATCTTCTTCATGTTGAGGGTGATGACCCCGAAATTGCAGGAGAGGTATGCCATATTATTAAAAAACAAAATATGGTTTACACCCTTGTTGGCGCTGATTTGCTTGTTGTAGAAATCTGGCAGGTTTTTCACTCCTGAAGCCGACATGAAATCGATATTTCCATCCTGATAGATAATCAGCAGGATATTGTTGACCTGATCGAATCCTATTTTTGAGATCGTAGTGCCATTAAGTCCGGTCAGTTTGCTGTAGAATTCCATGCCGCCATCTCTTTTGTCGATGGAGAAAAGCATTCCGTCGCTCACGGCGTATATCTTGTTTCCCGACTGAACGATCTGAGAAACAGTGTTGTATGCGAAATGCGTACGCCATTTTCCCATAGCAACTTGCGCATATAAACTGAAACCGACAACAATTATACTCAGGAGAACTGTTAACTTTTTGTACATGTATGATTTTTTTATTTTTTCGACCTTTTTCCGATAAAGAAAAAACAATGTTTTAACTGAATTATTGTGAAGCAGTTATTTCTGTTTGTCCGAAGTATTCCGGAAATAAGCAGTAAATTTTTTGATAGCTCTGGCACGGTGGCTGATTGAGTTTTTAACCTCCGGACTCAGCGAAGCAAAACTCTGATCGTACCCCTCGGGAATAAACAGAGGATCGTATCCGAAGCCACCGTTTCCTTCGGGTTTCGCTCCGATAGTGCCTTTTACCGTTCCTTCGAAGAGTTGAATATTGCCGTTTTCGATATAGGCAATCACCGTTCTGAACTGAGCTTGACGGTTAGTGACACCTTCCATTTCGAGCAGCACTTTCTGCATATTCAGGGCAGAGTTGGAAGGTTCACCCGCATAACGTGCTGAGTAGACTCCCGGCCTGCTGTTCAGCGTGTCAATTTCCAGTCCGGTATCATCTGCAAAGCAGGGAATATTGTATTTTTCGTATATATAACGTGCTTTCAGTATGGCATTTTCTTCGAGCGTACTGCCTGTTTCGGGAATATCATCATTGCAACCGATATCAGCCAGTGTAACGACCTCTGTTCGCTCAGCTAAAATGGCCTTTACTTCCTCCGATTTGTGACGGTTGTTGGTGGCAAATACGATTTTTTTCATAACGGTAAATTTCCTTTAAAGTAACAAAGATAATTACTTTTACAAAGATACAGAACATTATCCCGAAAAATTATCAAGCCTCAGAAATCATACCGCCATTAATCTTAGATAATAGTTACAATTGTTCGTTGAATTTTCATTTTACGATTACGTATTTCACCCCCATCGGTTCAAAACCCGAAATGTATTACAATTTACAATAGTCAAAGGGTTGTATCATTAAAGCCCGAATTAAACTTGACAATACTTTGTAAGAAAACTCGTCCTTACTTATAAATGTACACTCAACGTCTACAATTAAAAAAGCATTTCCTCATTCCGATTATATTTTTCAGATTGAGATGACTTCTGATTTTCCACATTTTGATTATTTCGTTAAACTCTACTCATCCATTAACTGTTTTTTATAACAGAGATCATTCAGGTTTCCAATCGTAACATAGATCTGCATATCATTACCAGTTTAACTAACAGCAACGTCAGTAAAAAACTGACCATCCGCGGTCTGAAAATATCAATGTTTGAGCTATAAAGATTTTCCCTGAAAAAAACCACATTCATTTTCATGGTGGAAGGTTTATTCTATCAAGTGGTGCAAATGTGGTGCAAATTTAGAAAGAAAAGCCTGTAAACACTTAATTTACAGGCTTTTCTTTCTAAAAAGTACCCAGAGC
>JAFNAU010000009.1 GCA_017860335.1 Bacteroidota bacterium | reverse complement strand
GCCATCGTACAGCAACTGTTCTGGTATTTTGAACTTCATACGGTTGTATCTGCTTTTAATACGGCAATAAATTCAGGTTCTGTCGATAGCTTGAGGGCTTATTTTAGTGGCGATATTTCAGGAATGACGGTTCTGGATGTAATCAAACAGAAAAATCTGCTGTTGAACATGCCGGTTACCATTGGTGCCTCAGGCTCGGTCTTCGGACTGCTGCTGGCTTTCGGTTGGCTCTTTCCAGAGGAGCGACTTTTCCTTATGTTTATACCGATACCCATTAAGGCACGCTGGTTTGTTCTTGGTTATGGTGTAGCGGAACTGTTTTTGGGTGTGGCTCAGTTCTCAGGCGACAGTGTGGCGCATTTTGCTCACCTGGGTGGTATGTTGTTTGGTGCGCTGCTTATATATTACTGGAAGAAAAAAGGAAGACTTTATAGTTAATTAAGAATACCGACGTACATTCTGTAATCAATTTTTTAAATATTACAATACACGATGAATATATTCGATAACTTAAAATTTACCTATAAAAACGGGAATACGCTGATAAAATTGATTTATCTGAATGTTGCCGTGTTTTTACTTGTAAATATTTTTCTTGTAATTTTCCGTCTGTTCAATATCGATGCATCGGAATATATCAACTGGCTGGCAGTTCCCTCCAATCTGGATAAATTACTCAGTCATTTCTGGACGCCTCTTACCTATATGTTTCTTCACAAGGGTTTCTATCATATTTTATTCAATATGCTGATGCTCTTCTGGTTCGGCAGGTTGTTTCTGACCTACTTTTCGGAGAAACAGTTGCTGTCACTTTATATTCTCGGAGGGTTAGTTGCTGCATCAGTTTATGTGGTTGCTTATAATGTTTTCCCATATTATTCGGCAGCAGCATATTACAGTGTATTGCTCGGAGCTTCGGGTTCTATCATGGCAATCGTCGTAGCTACGGCTGTTCGCGCTCCGAATGCCGAAATGAACCTTTTGCTGATTGGTCGGGTGAAACTGATTTACATAGCCATTATTACAGTTCTCATCAGTGTTTTCAGCCTTACCGGAAATAACGGAGGTGGCGAAATGGCTCATCTGGGAGGTGCCCTGACAGGTTATTTATTTGCCGTTTTCAATAAAAAAGGAACAGATATTACCTACTTTATCACTCGTATTGTTGACTTTTTTGTAAATTTGTTTCGTCCAAGGCCGAAACAGAAAGCTCCGAAATTCCATTCGCAACGGATGTCTCCGCAGGAATATAATCAGCAAAAAGCGCGTAACGAAGCTGAAATAGACAGGATACTTGATAAAATAAAAACCTCGGGTTACGAAAGCCTGAGTGCAGACGAAAAAAGAAAACTTTTTGAAAAAAAATAGCATTAAAAGCAGACCCATGACCGCTTTTATAAAGTGGATAATGGTACTTGTCAATATCACAGCTGCGCTGGCTTTGGGATTGGTGAAAATTGGCTCGCTCATAAGTCCAGAAAAACTCCTTCTGCCAGCCTATGCATCGCTTTTTCTTCTGCCGTTGATACTTATCAATGTTTTTTTTATCGTGTTCTGGATATTCTGCCGTAAATGGCATCTTCTGATTTCACTTATTGCCATAATAATATTTTATGGTACCGTTAAAAGTGCTTTTCCGGTAAACTTCGCTAAACCTGATATTGATACAGCATCAACGAAAATTAAAGTGCTGTCATACAATACGATGAATACAGGAATGATGAAGAAATATAAAAAAGAAGATCCAAATCTTGTAATAAAATATATTCTTGATACAGATGCCGATATTGTCTGTCTGCAGGAATGTGCCATCAGCGAAAATAGCTATCAGTTCAATTACGACGACTTCGAACGGATCTTCAAAATATATCCCTACAAGCATGTGAGTTTTCAACTCAATAAGTGGAGTATGGGTATCGGGCTGGTTACTTTATCAAAATATCCGATTATTGAAAAACGAAATGCCGGTTACAAATCAATTTTTAACCTGACCATTTATACCGATGTTGTTGTGGGGGAAGATACCCTGCGAATTGTGAATAATCACCTGGAATCAAATCGGGTTACAGCACAGGATATGCAGATGACGTCGAAACTGAAAGATGGATTTGATACTGATGAACTGGGTTCGGTAACAAAATACCTGTCGCAAAAACTGAGTGTTGCATACCGCGTAAGAGCGCAACAGGCCGATGTTGTAGCAAAACTGATTAAGGAATCACCTTATAAGGTAATCTCCTGTGGCGATTATAACGATGTACCGTCATCATATGCATATACTAAAGTGTTGGGAAATTTGAAAGATTCTTTCAAGGAAACCGGCAATGGACTAGGCTGGACATTTGAGCATTCGCTGTATCGGTTTAGAATAGATTATATCATGTATGATAAGGCATTTGAGTCAGCAAATTATAAACGGGGTAATCTGAAAGCTTCAGATCATTATCCCATACAAACCGATTTGTATTTGTTGAAGAATAGATAAATCCATGAATTTTTTTCGTAACTTTGCAACTCTTTTTTGAAGGTGAAATTATTTACTAAATCTAAATACTAAACTTAAAAAAAAATATTTTTATGAATGTACCAGCTAACCTGAAGTACACCAAAGAACATGAATGGGTACGCGTTGAAGGCGAATTTGCCTTTGTTGGAATTACAGACTTTGCGCAGAGCGAATTAGGCGAAATCATTTTTGTCGAAGTGGAAACTGTAGGCGAAACAATAGATCAGGGTGAAGTTTTTGGTTCTGTTGAAGCCGTTAAAACAGTTTCTGACTTGTTCCTCCCGATTTCGGGCGAAATTCTCGAATTCAATGCAAATCTGGAAGATGCTCCCGAACTTGTTAACAACGATCCTTACGGCGAAGGTTGGATTGTGAAAATTTCCTGTTCAAATGTTGCTGAACTCGACGGGCTGCTTTCAGCCGACGAATATAATGCACTGATAGGATAATATTTTTTGATTTCGATAATTTGACTGCAAAGCCATACAAATATTAAACTCAGAGTGGATATGACACCAAAAGTGAGTATCATTATGGGCAGTACTTCCGATCTTCCGGTAATGGACAAAACGGCAAAAGTACTGGATGAATTTGAAATTCCGTTTGAAATGCAGGCACTCTCGGCGCATCGTACTCCCGCGGAAGTGGAAATCTTTGCAAAAGGAGCCTGCGACAGAGGCATACAGGTAATAATAGCTGCCGCAGGTATGGCTGCTCACCTCCCCGGAGTGATAGCTTCGATGACTACAGTGCCGGTTATTGGAGTGCCAGTCAATTCATCCCTCGAAGGATTGGACGCTTTATTGGCTATCGTACAGATGCCTCCGGGCATTCCGGTGGCTACCGTTGGTATCAACGGCGCTATGAACGCCGGTATACTGGCTGTACAGATTCTTGCTGTGGGTGATAAAACTTTACAGAGAAAACTCGTTGATTATAAGGAAGATTTGAAAAATAAAATTGTTAAAGCAAACGACGAACTGAGTAAAATAGAATATAAATTCAAGGTGAATTAAACTGCATCGGAGATGTTTCAATCAGTTGATATTTACTTACTATAATCTTTTACTGTTTATACTTTACCTTTAATATTTCAGTTGATTTTTGGAATACAGGTACTAAGAAAAAAACAACTCACTTTCTTTGTTGAAAGTTACAACTGTCAGTTGTGGAAGTTTAGTCGCAATTGGTGGTATAAATTTTCTTATTTTAATATCCAGAACGAAGCAAACCCAAAATCACGATGGATTATGGATTGTCGGGATAGGTGCATTGTTTGTGATGGGACTAATTTTGATTTTACTTATTTCAGGCATTCAAGGCCTGATTTTAATAAACCAAAAAAGAAAGAATATATAACTTTAAAATAAAAATGATTATGCAAACGATTGACAAATTTAATTTTGCCGGTAAAAAAGCATTTGTTCGTGTTGACTTCAATGTTCCTGTTGACGAAAATTTCAACATCACCGATGATACGCGTATCCGTGCTGCAATGCCGACGCTGAAAAAGATTATTGCTGATGGTGGCAGACTGATTATTGCCTCACACATGGGACGTCCCAAAAAAAATCCGGATCCTAAATATTCGTTGAAAGTCATTGTTAACCGGGTTTCTGAACTTCTCGAAGTACCTGTGAAATTTGCAGCAGACTGCATGGGCGAAGAAACTGAAAAAATGGTTGCTGAGTTGAAAGGCGGCGAAGCGCTGTTGCTCGAAAATCTTCGTTTCTATGCTGAAGAAGAAGGCAAACCACGCTTGCCCGAAACTGCAACTGAAGAAGAAAAAGCTGCAGCCAAAAAGGAAGTAAAAGCTTCACAAAAAGAATTTACTAAAAAGCTGGCTTCTTATGCCGACTGTTATGTAAACGATGCATTCGGTACTGCTCACCGTGCACACGCTTCAACTGCTTTGATAGCCGATTACTTTGATACCGACAATAAAATGTTTGGTTTCCTGATGAACAAGGAAGTAACAGCTGTAGATAAGTTGATGGATAATCCTGCACGTCCGTTTACAGCTATTATGGGTGGTTCAAAAGTATCTACCAAAATTGAAATCATTGAAAATCTGCTCACCAAAGTGGATAATTTGATTATCGCAGGTGGTATGACTTATACCTTTACCAAAGCAATGGGAGGTAAAATCGGTATATCGCTTTGTGAAGATGATAAACTTGAACTGGCGCTTGAATTGATTGAGAAAGCTAAACAAAATAATGTAAATCTGGTTCTAGCTGTCGATGCCAAAATTGCAGATGCTTTCAGCAACGATGCTAATACCGGTTTTACAGCCGTTGGTGAAATTCCTGATGGTTGGGAAGGTCTGGATATCGGTCCTGAAACTGAAAAGATATTTGCAGATGTTATCAAGAACTCAAAAACAATACTCTGGAATGGTCCTACCGGTGTTTTTGAATTTGAAAACTTTACCCATGGCTCACGCGCAGTAGGCGATGCTATTGTCGAAGCAACCAAAAACGGTGCGTTTTCACTCGTAGGTGGTGGTGATTCAGTTGCTTGTGTAAATAAATTCGGTATTGCCGATAAAATGTCATACGTATCAACAGGTGGTGGTGCTCTTCTCGAAGCTATAGAAGGACTTGTATTGCCCGGAATTGCAGCTATTAAAGGCTAATTGATATACAAATAATCTTAAAAAAGCCGGACGATGAAAATTGTCCGGCTTTTTTATGTTTTTACTCAGTTGAGTTGAATATTTTATCAACAATAAAAGTACTTATCCACGAGGTTTTGGAGCATCTCCGGTTGCGCAGCAATTTCTTCTCTTATTTTCTTATCATTAAATGATTTTAGCTGATTTATTATATTATTAATGGTTGCTTCACTGAACACGCCGTGTTTTGTGTAAATTTTCCTGTTTTTATCCAACAATTCAGCGGACTCAAAACAGGAAGTCGGTAAATGTTCAAATCCATTGGTTTTAGCTTCATTTCCCGATTTGTGAATATCCACATCCACATATTTCTTATCGGCAAATTCCACCGCGTTTTCCAACTCAAAGCCATGTCCTGCTGCAGTTACAAGTCCGGCTAATAGAAGATAAAGGTTAGCAGATCCGTCGGGTGCGCGGAATTCGATGGTCTGTTTTACGGAAAAATCTTTGATTACTGTTTTTTCGTTGGGATTTACAATGGCGCACATATCTGTTCCGGAACTCCAGCCAAGCGGAACACGCACAAGTGCAGAACGGTTGCGATCGCCCCAGCATACCGTAGTGGGAGCCTCCTGATGCGGAACCAGCCGGAAATATGATGTCGGATTGGTGTTGCCAAAAGCGGTGAGCGAACCGGCGCAAGTCATAAAACCTGCAATGGCTTTTTTCGCGGTATCTGTCAGTTTACCTTTATCAACGTATTGGTTTTTCCCGTCTTTCATAATGCAGGTGTGGATATGCATTCCACTTCCGGCTTTCCCAACCGTAATCTTGGGCGCAAATGTTACATCAAGACCATACTGGTATGCCAGTTTATTAATTATCCATTTACCCAGAAGCAGCTGATTGGCTGCATCTGTGACTGGTGAAGGCAAAAATTCGATTTCATTCTGTTCGTAGATCTTACCCTCATGTACAAAATTGCCGACTTCATTGTGACCGTACTTGATTTGTCCGCCAACTTGTGCGATGTACATCATTGTTTTGCATCTGAATTCTTCAAACTTACTGAATGGCGCTGCCTCATGATATCCTTTCTGATCGACAGCAGGAAATGCGTCTTCTTCATTGCCAATGACATAATATTCAAGTTCGCCCATGGCGTGAAATTCCATACCATCGGTTTGCTGCCGGAAAATCTGATGTGCTTTTTCCAGAATATATTCAGGTGAGCTTCCAAGGGGCTTTCCATCCTTGTTGAAGTACGAACACAAAAAGCCAAGTGTGGGGATTTCGGCAAAAGGATCGAGATAGGCGGTACTAAAACGGGGAACTACATATAAATCGGACGAAGCTGCTTCAATAAATGAAAAAAGACTTGAACCATCTACGCGTTCGCCCGCGGTCAGTATTTGATCCAGATAGTTATAATTATTAATAACGAAATTCAGCACTTTAAGTCGCCCGTCACCTCCCGCATACCGAAAGTTTATCATTTTTATTTTTTTTTCTTCAATAAATTTGAGAATGTCGGCTTTTGTAAAGTCTTTCGGAAGTTTCTCAAGATGTGAAACTAACGGATTTGGATTAAGTTTTATAAAGTTGTACATAGAAATGTGATATTAAATTAAGGAGAAATACGCAAATATACATATTTTACTTCTTTGAAATACAATACATATGAATAAAATAATGACAAAATGATATATTTTCAAACTGACTTCACAAAAAAACACATTGGCCGTTATTTTGGACAATGTGTTATATGTGTTTTTTGAAACTATTTATTTTTTCAATCTTTGTCTGCGGAGTTTTTAACTTTTTATTTGAAATTTATCTTTTTGATTTTATAACCCATATTTTGCAGTATTTCAGCTATCTTCACCCTGAAGTCTCCCTGAATGAGTATTTCACCGTCGCGTTGCGAACCACCGGTGGCACACTTGTTTTTCAGTATTTTGGAAAGTTCCTTCAGTTCATTGTCACTCCCCCGGAAGTCGGTAATCAGCGTAGCTGGTTTGCCGTTGCGCTTGTCAAGTTCGATACGAAGCGTTTGTGTAGTTGGTGTGGCGATTTCAGATTTATTAGCCTCCTCCGATTCGTATTTATAGTCCGGATTGGTGGAATATACCACATTCAGCCGGTCTTTCCAGTCGTTTTTTTTCATGATTATCTGTAAATTTCATTTTCGGGAGAGTCGTCCTGCTTCTGATTGGTTGAAGCATCGCTCAGTGTTTTTCTTAATCGGGGATAAAGGGTGTTTTTTACAAATTTAAATTCAGGTTCAACTTTCAACGCTTTCTGATAACTATGCTCCGCCTTTGTGTAATTGCCGTTCAGTTCGTAGCATCGTCCTTCCAGAGCAAGTAACTGAAGATATACCCAGTTTTCATTGGTCTTTTTCTGCTTTTCAATTATTCCTATGGCTTTCTGGAAGTATTTCAAGGCTTCATTCTTGTTTCCGCCAAAAACCTTGGGCGGGTAATAGAGAGCATTCCCTTTGTCAAATAATATTTGTACATTATTGGGGGCAAGTTTCAGGGCATTGTCGATGTAGCTGGTGCTTTTTGTACCGTATTTCAATGCTTTCATTTTGTTCAGTCCAATTTCATAACCAAGAAAAACGCCTTTATAATTTAGTGCAAGTGCATTGTCGGGATCTGTTTTCAGTATTTTATCTATCAGAATTTCAGCTTTTCCTATTGTTTTTTCAGCTTCATCATTTTGTTTGAGCGACATAAGGCTTGATGTATAACCATAATAACAATGTATCAGGTTCAACATTTTCTCTGTCTGACCCTGATTTGAGTTTTCAACATATTTCGCTGCTTTCAGCCATCTGTTGACATCATAATCAACATAAGCTTTATAAATTTCCTTTTGATAGGATTGACCGTAACTCAAAAGACACAACTGTAACCCAAAGATTAATGTATAAATTCTTCTAAATGACATAGATACAACTTTATTATTTCTTTAATTTTATAGCAAATTCCCAAATAATTATCCCAGCTGTAACACTCACATTAAGAGAGTGTTTTGTGCCGTACTGGGGTATTTCGATACAACCATCGCAGGAGTCAACCACTGCTTGCTGAACGCCTTTGACTTCGTTACCCAAAACAACGGCGTATTTTTTTACAGGATTTATTTCCAGTGTATTCAGCATAATACTTCCTTCTGCCTGTTCTATGGCTAATACTTCATACCCCTTTTCTTTCAGCTCTTTAATGGCTCCCTGTGTTTCTTCATAATATTTCCAGTTTACCGTGTTCTCAGCTCCCAAAGCGGTTTTATGAATTTCGGCATGGGGCGGGGGAGAGGTGATGCCACAAAGATATACTGCTTCAACAAGGTATGCATCTGAAGTTCTGAAAACAGAGCCTACATTGTGAAGGCTTCTTACGTTATCCAGCACTACAATTAGTGGCGTTTTCTGTTGGTTTTTGAATTCTTCTGTGGTCAGTCGGTTGAGTTCCGTTATTTTTAGTTTTCGCATATGTTTGCAGTCAGATAATAATCGAAGCAAAATTAATAAAATCTACTTAAATATTTCACCGATAGCCTTTTCGATTATGGTGTCATATCCTCTTGCCTCTGCTTCGGCATTCATATTTACCTGAATATCAGGTTTAATTCCCCATTCAATATTCTGCATATCGGCATCGTACATCGGGCTGCTTGAGAATCGAACCATCCATCCGTTGGGCAGCTCACTCGAGAATGGAAGTCCGCCTCCACCTCCTGTCTGGTCGCCGATGATAGTGGAGTTTGGAGCATATTTCATAATGTTGACAAAACCATTGGTGGCGCTGTACGACATTCGGTTTGTTAATATCATTACTTTTTTATTCCATTTGACCTTGTCGTTGGGTTCAATATAAAGCGGAGTTGGAGTTGAAAAGTCAGAGTGACCTTTTCCCGTTTTGTGACTAAGATAGCCTGTGAGTGTTTTTTTATCGAAAAAGTAAGAGGCAAGCTGTTCAGCATAGCTTAGCATTCCGCCTCCGTTGTTTCGTACGTCAACGATTATTCCCTGACATGACGAGAAGCTATTGAAAATCTGGTTTATGTTTTCATTCGAAAAGCTGTCCGAAAAACTTCCGTAGTAGATGTAACCAACTTTTCCGTTTGCTATTTTTTTATAGCGTAAACTTCCGGCTATCCGGTAATCAGCACCTAAATAATGAGGTTTAAACAAAACTTCAGAATTGAAATTTGACGGATAATCCGTGTACCAGTTCCAGTATCTGCTTCTGTCGAAACTGGAGTAGAGATTGACATGTCCATCCTTCAGCGTTGCCAGCATTTCGCCCATCACATCAAAGAGAGAAAAATTACTTGAAACAGTATCGATTTTGTGTGAATATTCCGTGTAAACAGAATCCCAATTAATTTGCTTATAGCTCAGGTAACAATATCGTGTATCAATGATCTCCCAGAGCGCGTTGAAATTTCCACGTGGAGTGTCTGACCGAAGATCAGGTTCATTCATACATGCCTGAAGTATCACCATCAAAAAAAGCGATATGATAACATATATTTGTTTCATAAGTAAATACGTTGTTACACTTTACGGTTATTCATATGCGCTGACGAAATTTGAAGGCACTTTATTCTTCCTGCCCGAAAATGTGTACATGTCAACCAGATAACCAACAGAGAATGCCAGATTCTTTTTATGAAATATCATTTCATTCGCCGAATATTGCATTAATTCATGTTGAATTCCCAGTCGTATAGTTGTGTTTTTTAACGGTAAATCGAGTCGGAAATTTTGCAAAATGCCTCTTTTGTTGTGTAAACTGCTAAAATGAATAGAGTTGCTCATATTGCTCAGCGTAAAAAGTTCGTAATACGAAGCTCCCTGCATAGGCACAAACATAGATCCTACCACTGGTGTTTGAAATCCATAATGCAGTTGCAGGCTCTGATTTTTTAACTTGAATCTGTAAAACAGTTCAGCTGTTGCATTCAGATTTGTGTATAGATCAAGCGAAAAAGGATTATTGACATTGCGGCTGATGTATTTCCCGCCAAGATCAATGTCCCACGAACCACCAACTAATACCAGAAAATTTTTATGTGGTCGTATATGATAGTTTATCCCAAGATTATAATTGCCGTTGAACATCAGCATCGAATTGTTTTTGCTTGGATGATTACCCGATCCGAATGAGAGTGATTTTCTGCTGGTGTACGAAATCAGAGTATCGATAGACGGCAGTAAACGTCGGTTTTCTTCGATAAAGCCTATCTGAAATCCACTGTATTCATATGGCGATAAATATGGATCGAGAATATTAGTGTTCCCAATATCCAGGGTTTTCACAGAGGTGGTCAGCGGAAATCGTTTATTGGTGAAATCCTGTGCCTGCATAGTCAGAAAGGAGAAAATGAAGAGATGCAGAATGTATGCTTTTTTCATCTGATATGCTGTTTACGGTTGATAATAGTACAAAAATATAAAAAATAAAAGAAGTCAGTTCTGTTTTTAAAAAAAGAACTGAAAGATTTGTAATTTTACAGCATTAAAATTTAATTTGAACTGCTAAAAAATGAACAATGATGAACAACGAAAAACTAACTTTATTGGGGAAAAAAACCGAATATAAAAATGAATATGCTCCTGAAGTTTTAGAAGCGTTTGATAATAAACACCCGAATAACGATTATTGGGTAACTTTTGAATGTCCGGAATTTACGAGTTTGTGTCCCATTACAGGACAACCCGATTTTGCAACAATCCGTATTAATTATATACCGGATATTAAAATGGTCGAAAGTAAAAGTCTTAAGTTGTATTTGTTTAGTTTTCGGAATCATGGCGCTTTTCATGAAGATTGTGTAAATATTATTATGAGTGATCTTATCGAACTCATGACTCCAAAATATATAGAAATTACAGGGATTTTTACTCCCCGGGGTGGTATTAGTATTTATCCTTATGCTAATTATGGACGTACAGGAACTAAATATGAACATATGGCTGAGCAAAGATTGTTTAATCATTCATTTCCGGTGAAATAAATATAGATATGTATAATAAAAAGAAATTGGTCGTTTTGACCGGAGCCGGAATGAGTGTTGAAAGTGGACTCAGTACATTTCGCGGAGCTGGAGGCATGTGGGGACAGCACCGGGTGGAAGATGTGGCTACGATAGAAGCGTGGTATCGCGACAAACAGAAAGTGCTGGATTTTTACAATATCCGTCGTAAAGAATTGCTGGGTGTAAAACCAAATTTAGGACATGCGGTGTTGGTTGAACTCGAAAAAGATTTTGACGTGAAAATCATCACCCAAAATGTTGATAATCTTCATGAGCAAGCCGGCAGCACTCATGTTTTACATTTGCACGGTGAGTTGATGAAAGTACGATCGTGCGGACCGGGTGCTGAAGTTTATGATCTTTCACCCGACAATTATGAAACAAGGTTAGGCGATACCTGTCCCAAAGGATATCAGCTGCGCCCTCATATCGTGTGGTTTGGTGAAGCTGTTCCTGAAATGAATATTGCAATTGATATTGTCGAAAAGGCTGATATTTTTCTGATTATCGGCACGTCCCTGCAAGTATATCCAGCTGCCAGTTTGCTGCGTTATGTTCCTGCGGAAGTGTCTGTTTATATGATAGATCCGAATGAGGTGAGTGCAAATAACCGGGAAATAAACATCATTAACAAGGGTGCCGGTGAAGGCATGCTGGAATTGAAAGAGAAACTCAGAAAATATCTTTGATTTTAGTAAAAATTTAATTTGAATGCTAAATCATTTGGAATTCACATTTGATTTCATATCTTTACAAAAAAATATTGGTTTCGATTGGTGATTGTTTCCATTATATATTATGAAATATAGCATTAGAAAAGCATTGCTTGTTTGTTTGCATTTGTTATTGTTTGTTTTTCTCAGCCCTTTATCCGCATACTCCGTAGTTAATCAGGGTCATGAACTCACTATATACATTATGCCCACCCTGAAACCGCTCGACTGGGCCAGTCCGCGCGATTTATATAAAAGTACAGTTAGTTGTTTTTTGAAGACCTTCACGAAATCAGATAATTATCTGTTAGGTCACGTTGCTGTGAAGTTGGAGACATCTCTGCTGGACAAACCATTACTAACTGCACAAACTTCATGTGGCATGAAAGAGAAATTAAGTCTTATTTATAAGCAAAAAGTAGGACTTGGTATGTTGGGATTGGCTATTCAAGGTCGTATGGAACCTTCGGAGGAACTCATTCGGAAACTAAAAATATATGCCAAAAGAGAAAAACTTACATTTATCCGTTACAAGATAAATGAAAAAGCAGCCAACAGATTGATTCAGTTTGTCAAACAGTATGCCATGATAAGAGAAAATTCATTTGCATCTTGTAATTATTATGGAGGAGCATTTTGGCCGCGATATCAGGATGAAGGTGCTGGATGTTCCGCGTTTGGGATTGCAATGATGGAACTTGCTGGTATCAAACCGGTCGAACCTGAGAAATGGATTGTAAATGTAAAAATACCGATGAACTTGGTTGGGGGGCAACTGAATAACGGCAAGAAGATAAAAATCAGTGAAATAAAAACAACCAAAAAATGGTATGAAAGTAACGGAACTCCAGATATTGATTTTATCAGCTATAGCGTGTACGAACCCAGTCTAATGTTCGACTGGGTGGAGAATAAGATAAAACAGAAGTCTTTAGGATACGATATTATTGAGGAAGATGGTGTTCTGGGTTTACTGATTGATGCTACAAATGCAGAGATAGATGAAAATGAACCCTTGTTTTTACAAAACATGAAGCCCAACCAATTTATCAACTATCATATTCAGAAGATTCATAATAAAATTCAGTTGGACACGGTATTAAATATTACTCAGAGCCTGAAAATACCCGAATATCTGTTTATGCCAGTTATACCAACAACAATAAAAAATGTCGATCCTTCAAAGATAGTTTTCTGAAAAAATAGAAGAAAAAACTAAGTAATAAAAACTATTTTTCTTTTTGCTATTTAAAAATGATTGTCTATCTTTGCAGTCCTATTTCGAAATAACAAATATAACATATTAAATAAGAAATTATTATGATTGTAGTACCTGTAAAAGAAGGCGAAAACATTGAAAAAGCTCTGAAAAAATTCAAACGTAAATTTGAAAAAACCGGTGTAGTAAAGGAATTACGTCGTCGTCAATGCTTCGATAAACCTTCAGTCGTAAAGCGTGAAAGGAAAATGCACGCCGTTTACGTGCAACAAATTCAAAGAACAGAAGAATAAGTAAAAATATTTTTACTGAAAACTTGGCATTCTGACAATAATTATATAACTTCGTTGTTGAATTTTTACAACGAATTTGTCAGGTATGATCAACGATTTTATTCAATATTTACAGTATGAGAAGAATTATTCATCTCATACTGTTTTGTCATATCATACCGACCTAATTCAGTTTTGCGATTTTCTACAAATTGCTCCTGATGATTTTAATCCCAAAGAAATTCATACTGATATTATCCGCCAATGGGCGCTAAAGCTGCTCAATGATAATAATACGGCAAGATCAATTTCACGTAAAATATCTACCCTCAAATCTTTCTGGAAGTTTTTGCAATTGCATGGACTGGCAGAACAAAATCCCACTTTAAAAATTGTTTTACCAAAAACAAAAAAGACGCTTCCTGCGTTCTATAAACAACATGAGATGGAGCAGATCTTAGCCGAAAATGAAGTGTTGCGTGGTTATGAACAGGTTCGCAATCATTTGATTATTCGAGTGTTGTATGAATGCGGACTGCGCGTTTCCGAACTTGTATCGCTGGTTGATCAGGATTTCGAAGTTGAATCTCAACAAATAAAGGTTTTGGGTAAAAGAAATAAACAGAGGATCGTTCCACTCAGCAATGAATTGAGTGAAAAAATATCAGAATACAAAGTTTTGAGAAATAAAGAACTGGTAAGGTGTGATAATTCGCTTTTTGTGCTTATCTCAGGCAAACCGATGTACACAAAAGCTGTATATAATATTGTACACAGAGAAATGAGTAAGGTAAGTACTCTTCACAAGCAAAGTCCGCATGTACTGCGTCACACTTTTGCAACTTCATTGCTAAATAATGGAGCCGATATTAATGCGGTAAAAGATTTACTTGGGCATAGCAGCCTTGCTGCAACTCAGGTATATACCCACGTTACATTCAGCGAGTTAAATAAAATTTATAAACAAGCCCATCCAAGGGCAAATAAAAAAGGAGGTAACTTATGAAGGTCATGATTCAATCCATCAATTTTGATGCTACTGAAAAATTGGAAGATTACATCAATAAAAAGACAAAAAAAGTAGAAAAATTCTTTGATGAAATCAGAATTGTTGATATTTACCTGAAAGTTGTAAAGCCGGAGACCGTAACCAACAAACAGGCTGAAATAAAAGTTACGGCTCCCAATGTGGAATTTTTTGCATCCAAAACCTGCGATACATTTGAAGAAGCCGTAGATTTGGCATTAGAAGCAATCGAAAAACAAGTGATAAAATATAAGGAAAAAGTTTCTAAAAAATAAAATTTTGGTAAATATATTTTGTATATCAAAATAATTTCGTATTTTTGCAAGCCGTTTGAATAGCGATATTTGAACGGCTTTTTAGCCCTCAAAAGCTATTAAAATGGATTTTGCCTCTTTAGCTCAGCTGGCCAGAGCACGTGATTTGTAATCTCGGGGTCGTTGGTTCGAATCCGACAAGAGGCTCAAAAAGCAAACAACGTATCAAAAATGACATTAAAAAGAGCGTTTTTTAATGTGAGATATGAAAATAATTTTGAACAATGGGCAGTTACCAGAGTGGCCAAATGGGGCTGACTGTAACTCAGCTGTCTTTCGACTTCGGTGGTTCGAATCCATCACTGCCCACAAAAATGGAAATTTGAAATTTTAAAATGGAGAATCTATTTTTCTGTGTTCAAATTAACTTGCGGAAGTAGCTCAGTCGATAGAGCATTAGCCTTCCAAGCTGAGGGTCGCGGGTTTGAGCCCCGTCTTCCGCTCTTTTTGCTGTTGTAGCTCAGTGGTAGAGCACTTCCTTGGTAAGGAAGAGGTCATGGGTTCAACTCCCATCAACAGCTCAAAATAAAGTATAAAGCTTTCATAAACATATAAATTACTAAATTGTTAAAAATAAACTTTGAGTTATGGCAAAAGAAAAATTTGACAGGTCGAAGCCGCACGTAAACGTAGGTACTATCGGACACGTTGACCACGGAAAAACAACTTTGACCGCTGCAATTACACAAGTACTTGCAAAAAGAGGACTTTCTGAAATTCGTTCGTTCGATTCTATCGACAACGCTCCTGAAGAAAAAGAACGTGGTATCACTATCAATACTGCCCACGTTGAATATCAGACAGCTAATCGTCACTATGCACACGTTGACTGTCCGGGTCACGCTGACTACGTTAAAAACATGGTTACCGGTGCTGCTCAAATGGACGGAGCTATCATTGTAGTTGCTGCAACTGATGGTCCTATGCCACAAACACGTGAACACATCCTTCTGGCACGTCAGGTAAACGTACCACGTCTGGTTGTATTCATGAACAAATGTGATATGGTTGATGATGAGGAAATGTTGGAGCTGGTAGAAATGGAAATGCGTGAACTGCTTTCATTCTATGAATTTGACGGTGACAATACTCCGGTAATCCGTGGTTCTGCTCTTGGAGGATTAAACGGAGTTGCAGAATGGGAAGATAAAATCATGGAACTTATGGATGCAGTAGATACTTGGATTCAATTGCCTCCGCGTGCTATCGACAAACCATTCCTTATGCCGGTTGAAGACGTATTCTCAATTACTGGTCGCGGTACAGTTGCTACTGGACGTATCGAAACCGGAGTTATAAATACAGGCGAAGAAATTCAAATCATCGGTCTAGGCGCTGAAGGTAAAAAATCAGTTGTTACTGGAGTTGAAATGTTCCGTAAAATCCTTGACAGAGGTGAAGCTGGTGATAACGTTGGTTTATTGCTTCGCGGTATCGATAAAGATGAAATCAAACGCGGTATGGTTATTGCAAAACCAAATTCGGTTAAACCGCATGACCATTTCAAAGCTTCAGTTTATATCCTGAAAAAAGAAGAAGGTGGACGTCATACTCCATTCCATAACAAATATCGTCCTCAATTCTATATCCGTACACTGGACGTTACCGGCGAAATTTCTTTACCAGAAGGAACTGAAATGGTTATGCCAGGCGACAACCTTGAAATTGATGTAAGATTGATCTATCCGGTAGCTTGTAGCGTAGGTTTGCGCTTTGCTATCCGCGAAGGTGGACGTACAGTTGGTTCAGGTCAGATTACTGAATTACTTATACGGGCGTAGCTCAGTTGGTAGAGCACTGGTCTCCAAAACCAGGTGTCGGGAGTTCGAGCCTCTCTGCCCGTGCAAATTCTATTTAAGTATGAAGAATAATTTTTTAGCAAAAGTTGGAAACAGCTTTAAAGAATCTTATACCGAACTGGTTCATAAGGTTTCCTGGCCATCGCGCTCGGAGCTTACAAACAGTGCAGTTGTCGTATTGATAGCTTCCATCATTTTGGCGCTGATTGTTTGGTTAATGGACTATGCGTTTGAGTCTATAATGACATTTATTTACGGATTGTTTTAACCATTAATAATTGGAGGTAGAGATTGTGACTGAGACTACTAACATGAAGTGGTACGTTGTGCGTGCCATTAGCGGAAAAGAGAACAAGGTGAAGGAATACATTGATGCAGAAATCAAAAATTCTGATCTTGGTCAGTATGTTGCTCAGGTATTGATTCCTACTGAAAAGGTTTTTCAGATTCGTAACGGAAAGAAAATTACCAAAGAACGTAGTTATCTTCCCGGTTATGTCCTTGTAGAAGCGAACCTGACAGGTGAAATTCAACATCGTTTACGGAACATTCCCAATGTACTTGGTTTCTTAACAGAAAAAGACAACAGCCCTATTCCAATACGTCAGTCAGAGGTAAACAGAATTTTGGGTACGGTTGACGAATTGCAGGAAACTGGTGAAGAAATGCTCACGCCTTTCTATGTGGGTGAAAATGTAAAGGTCATCAATGGACCGTTCAGTGGTTTTAGTGGTCTGATAGAAGACGTAAACAATGAGAAAAAGAAACTGAAAGTTATGGTATTGATTTTCGGGCGTAAAACACCGCTCGAGTTAAGCTTCACTCAGGTAGAAAAGGAGTAAGAGATTTTATTGTTACAAAAGTCTCTAACTCGATATTAACTTCAAATAAAATAAACAATTATGGCAAAAGAGATTGCTGGACTTATTAAATTGCAGATAAAAGGAGGTGCGGCAAACCCATCTCCACCTGTTGGCCCTGCGTTGGGATCAAAAGGTATCAACATTATGGAGTTTTGCAAACAATTTAATGCCAGAACCCAGGAAAAAGCGGGAAAAATTTTGCCCGTTATCATCACCTATTATACCGATAAATCATTTGACTTTGTAGTAAAAACTCCACCTGTTGCAGTTCAGTTAATTGAAGTTGCAAAAGTGAAAGGCGGATCTGCAGAACCTAACCGCAAAAAAGTGGCTGAAATCACTTGGGAACAGGTAAAACAGATAGCAACAGACAAAATGGTCGATTTGAATTGTTTTGAGTTGGACTCTGCCATGAGAATGGTAGCAGGTACTGCTCGAAGCATGGGTATAGCCGTTAAAGGCGAATTTCCAAGTAATAATTAATTAAACTTCAATTAGAATGAGTAAACTGACAAAAAATCAAAGGTTAGCTTTAGAAAAAATTGAAGCAGGAAAGGCCTATTCTTTGGCAGAAGCTTCTGCATTGGTAAAAGAAATTACTAATGCAAAATTTGACGCTTCTGTTGATGTTGACGTGCGCTTAGGTGTTGACCCCCGTAAAGCTAACCAGATGGTACGTGGCGTGGTGTCACTTCCAAATGGTACTGGTAAACAAGTAAGGGTTCTTGCATTATGTACTCCCGATCAGGAAGCTGCTGCAAAAGAAGCTGGAGCTGACTATGTAGGGCTTGATGAATATATTGAAAAAATCAAAGGCGGATGGACCGATGTTGATGTAATCATTACTCAACCGGCTATCATGGGTAAGATAGGAGCTTTAGGACGTGTATTGGGACCTCGTGGTTTGATGCCAAATCCGAAAAGCGGAACTGTTACTACCGAAGTTGGTAAAGCAGTAAAAGAAGTAAAACAAGGTAAAATCGACTTTAAAGTTGATAAATACGGTATTGTTCATACTTCTGTAGGAAAAGTTTCATTTACAGCTGAACAAATTGCTCAGAATGCAAAGGAATTCATAACTACACTGATTAAACTGAAACCAACCACTGCCAAAGGTACGTATGTTAAGAGCATTTATCTTTCGAGCACAATGAGTGCAGGTATAAAAATTGACCCTAAAACGGTAGAAGATTAATAATCAAGGTTATGAAAAAGGAAGATAAAAGCACAATCATCAAACAGTTAGAGTCAACGATAGGTGAATACGCTCACTTCTATTTGGCTGATATTGGTGGATTAAATGCCACACAAACCAGCGAACTCAGAAGAACATGCTACAATCAGGATATTAAATTGCTGGTTGTAAAAAACACCCTGCTCAGAAAAGCTCTTGAAAGCTCAGATGTGGATTTTAGTGAATTATATGGTACTCTGAAAGGAGAAACTTCATTAATGTTGTGTAACACTGCGAATGTTCCTGCTAAAGTGATAGAGGACTTTAGTAAGAAAAACAAAGCAAAAAAACCAGTGTTAAAAGCAGCATACGTTGAAGAAAGTTTCTACATTGGAGAAAATCATCTTGATGCACTTGTACATATCAAAAGTAAATACGAACTTATCGGCGATATCATTGCATTACTGCAATCACCTGCTAAGAACGTTGTGTCCGCACTCCAATCAGGAGGAAATACTATTCACGGCGTGTTAAAGACACTTGGTGAAAGACAATAATAAATAAAATAAAAAAATAAAATTATAAAATTATAAAAAAAATGGCAGATTTGAAAGCTTTTGCAGAACAATTGGTTAACTTAACAGTAAAAGAAGTTAACGAGTTAGCCCAAATTTTGAAAGACGAATACGGTATTGAACCAGCAGCTGCTGCAGTTGCAGTTGCCGCGGGTCCTGCTGCCGCAGGTCCAGTTGTTGAAGAAAAAACATCTTTTGATGTTGTATTGAAAGCAGCCGGAGCTAATAAATTGGCAATCGTTAAATTAGTAAAAGAACTTACAGGTCTTGGCTTGAAAGAAGCTAAAGATTTAGTAGATGCTGCACCATCAAACATTAAAGAAGGTGTTGCTAAAGACGAAGCCGAAGCCCTCAAAAAATCACTTGAAGAAGGCGGAGCTGAAGTTGAACTTAAATAAAATTACCTGATAATCAGGTTTTTGGTTTAGTTTCCCTCGATATGAGGGATTCTAAACCTTTTTCTGTCTATACTAAATATTCAGTTCTTCGCACTAAACAATACAAAACCTCTTTGACAATGTCTTCAAATAATAATCAAAGAATAAATTTTGCTTCCATCAAAAATCAAATGGAGTATCCTGATTTTCTGGAGGTACAATTAAAATCTTTCCACGACTTTTTTCAAATGGACACGGCGCCCGAAAAAAGGAAAACCGAAGGTTTATATAAAGTTTTTACCGAAAACTTCCCAATTGCCGATACACGAAACAATTTTGTATTAGAATTCCTGGATTATTTTATTGATCCTCCCCGTTATTCCATCGAAGAATGTTTCGAACGCGGTTTGACATACAGTGTCCCCCTTAAGGCAAAACTGAAATTATACTGCACCGATCCTGATCACGAAGATTTCGATACTGTTATTCAGGATGTATATCTGGGACCTATTCCATATATGACCCCCAAAGGCACATTTGTAATCAATGGTGCCGAACGTGTTATTGTATCTCAGCTCCACCGTTCGCCGGGTGTATTCTTCGGTCAAAGCATGCACGCTAATGGTACAAAACTTTATTCTGCGAGAATAATTCCATTCAGAGGTTCGTGGATTGAATTCGCCACCGACATCAATAACGTCATGTATGCGTACATTGACCGTAAGAAGAAATTACCGGTAACAACTCTGTTACGGGCTATTGGTTTTGAAAGTGATAAAGACATACTCGAAATATTCAATCTGGCTGAAGAAGTAAAGGTTAACAAGACAAATCTTAAAAAGGTCGTAGGCAAAAGACTTGCAGCCCGTGTGTTGAAAACGTGGAACGAAGATTTTGTTGATGAAGATACCGGTGAGGTAGTAACCATCGAACGTAATGAGGTGATAATTGACCGTGAAACTGTTCTGGAAAACAACCACATTGAAGAAATTATAGAATCGGGAACACAAGCTGTTCTTATACATAAAGAGGATGTAAACCAATCGGATTATGCAATCATTTACAATACTCTGCAGAAAGACCCGAGTAATTCGGAAAAAGAAGCTGTGTTGTATATTTACAGACAATTGCGTAATGCCGAACCTGCTGACGACTCTTCAGCAAGAGAGGTAATCAATAATTTGTTTTTCTCCGAAAAGAGATATGACCTTGGTGATGTGGGACGTTTCCGTATTAACCGAAAACTGAACCTATCAACTAATTCGGATATCAAGGTACTGACAAAAGAAGATATAATCGAAATTATCAAATACCTGGTTGAGTTAATCAACTCGAAAGCAGAAGTTGATGATATTGACCACTTAAGCAACCGTCGTGTACGTACCGTGGGTGAACAACTTTACAATCAGTTCGGAGTTGGTCTTGCACGTATGGCACGTACCATTCGTGAAAGAATGAATGTACGCGATAATGAAGTATTTACGCCTATTGACCTGATTAATGCAAAAAGCATATCATCAGTAATAAATTCATTTTTCGGAACAAATGCTCTTTCTCAGTTTATGGATCAGCAAAATCCGTTGGCTGAAATCACACACAAACGTCGTTTATCAGCCTTAGGTCCTGGTGGTCTTTCACGTGAACGTGCCGGTTTTGAGGTACGCGACGTACACTATACCCATTACGGACGCCTTTGTCCTATTGAAACTCCGGAAGGTCCAAATATCGGTTTGATATCGTCACTTTGTATTTATGCCAAAATTAATGAATTAGGCTTTATTGCTACACCGTATCGAACTGTTAATAACTCAAAAGTAGATTTAACTCCAGAAGGTATTAAGTATTATACCGCTGAAGAAGAAGAAGATTTAGTAGTAGCTCAGGGTAATGCTCCACTTACAGATGATGGTGGTTTTATCCGTAAAGTTGTGAAAACGCGTCTTGAAGCAGATTTCCCTGTAGTACCACCATCTGAAGTTAATTTGATGGATGTTGCACCTTCACAAATTGCATCTATTGCAGCCGCATTAATACCTTTTCTTGAGCATGATGATGCTAACCGTGCGTTGATGGGCTCCAACATGATGCGTCAGGCTGTGCCATTGCTACGGTGCGATGCCCCTATTGTAGGAACAGGAATCGAAGGCCAGTTAATTCGTGACTCACGTACTCAAATTACAGCTGAAGGCGAGGGAGTTGTTGAATTTGTGGATGCTACGACCATAAAAGTTCGCTATACGCGTACCGAAGAAGAGGAGTTTGTAAGCTTTGATACCGCAGTGAAAACCTATAATTTGCCAAAATTTCAGAAAACAAACCAAAATACCACAATTGACCTTCGTCCTATTGTTACAAAAGGACAAAAAGTTAATTATGGTCAGATAATGACTGAAGGTTATTCCACTCATAATGGTGAATTAGCTTTAGGTAAAAACCTTAAAGTGGCATTCATGCCATGGAAAGGATATAATTTTGAGGATGCCATTGTAATCAACGAAAGAGTAGTACGCGAAGATATTTTCACCTCCGTACATGTTGTTGAGCAGTTGCTGGAAGTTCGTGAGACAAAACGGGGTATTGAAGAATTCACTTCAGATATTCCTAATGTAAGCGAAGAAGCTACAAAAGATTTGGATGAAAATGGTATTATTCGAATTGGAGCACGTATTGAACCCGGTGATATCATTATTGGTAAAATCACTCCAAAAGGGGAATCTGATCCTTCACCCGAAGAAAAACTGTTGCGCGCTATCTTTGGTGATAAAGCCGGTGATGTTAAAGATGCTTCATTGAAAGCTACGCCATCGCTTTCAGGAGTAGTTATAGGTAAACGATTATTCTCAAAAGCACAAAAGAATCGCAAATCCAAATTAGCAGACAAAGCTGTTTTGCCCAAATTGGATGAAGATTTTGAAGTACAGTCAGCTTCGCTGAAAGAAACACTGATAGAGAAATTACTAGTTATCATTGAAGATAAGACTTCAGCCGGAGTAAAAGACTTTTTAGGTTCTGACATCGTATCCCGCAACAGCAAATTTACTGCTGAACGTTTGCGCGAAATTGATTTCACCACTATTCAATTGGGAAAATGGACATCGGATAATCATAAGAATGATTTGATTCGTCAGTTAATACTGAATTATTTACATAAGTATAAAGAACTGGACGCCCAGATCAAACGCCAGAAGTTCAATATTACCATTGGTGACGAACTTCCAAATGGAATTGTTCAAATGGCTAAAGTTTATATTGCCAAAAAACGTAAAATCCGTGTGGGTGATAAGATGGCAGGTCGTCACGGTAATAAGGGTATCGTTTCGAAGATTGTACGTCAGGAAGATATGCCTTTCCTCGAAGACGGAACTCCTGTGGACATTGTGTTAAATCCGCTTGGTGTACCTTCACGTATGAACCTTGGTCAGATTTTTGAAACCGTACTGGGATGGGCCGGAAAAGAATTGGGTTTAAGATTTGCAACTCCGATTTTTGATGGAGCATCACTCGATGACCTGGACCAATGGTGCGACAAAGCAGGGGTACCGCGTTACGGTAAAACATATCTCTATGATGGAGGTACCGGTGAACGGTTTGATCAGACTGCAACGGTTGGTATAATCTACATGCTTAAACTTGGTCATATGGTTGAAGATAAAATGCATGCTAGATCCATCGGTCCATATTCACTTATAACTCAACAACCACTCGGTGGTAAAGCACAGTTTGGTGGTCAGCGTTTTGGTGAAATGGAGGTATGGGCGCTTGAAGCTTTTGGTGCATCACACATTCTGCAGGAAATCCTTACTGTAAAATCGGATGATGTTATGGGTCGTGCACGAACCTACGAAGCAATCGTGAAAGGTGATCCAATGCCTACACCCGGAATCCCGGAATCACTCAATGTATTATTGCATGAATTGCGTGGTTTAGGATTAAGCATAAATTTAGAATAATCTGAAAAGCCCCCTAACTTTCTCACTGAGTGAAAATTATGGGAAAATCAATTTAGAGAACTTTTTTTACAAACGTGAGAAAAGTAATTTGTAAATAAATAAATTGTCAATATAAAACATGGCTTTCAAAATCGATAATAAATCAAAGAGTAGTTTTAATAAAATCTCTATCGGGTTGGCATCGCCGGAAGAAATACTCCGACTTTCGAGTGGAGAAGTGCTGAAACCTGAAACCATTAATTACCGTACCTACAAACCCGAGCGGGATGGATTGTTTTGCGAACGAATTTTCGGTCCAACGAAGGATTTCGAATGTCATTGCGGAAAGTATAAACGTATCCGTTACCGTGGCATTGTTTGTGACCGCTGCGGTGTGGAAGTAACAGAGAAGAAAGTCCGTCGTGAACGAATGGGACATATTCAACTGGTTGTTCCCGTAGCACATATCTGGTATTTCCGTTCATTGCCTAATAAAATAGGTTATTTGCTCGGTATGCCTACCAAAAAACTGGATGCAATCATCTATTATGAAAAATATGTGATTATTCAGGCGGGTGTTCTTGATAACGGCGAAAATATTGTAAATAACGAACTGCTCACTGAAGAAGAATATCTGAATTTGCTGGATACACTACCACGTGAAAATCAAATGCTGGACGATAGTGATCCGAACAAATTCATTGCAAAAATGGGTGCTGATGCTATCTATGATTTGCTCACAAGGCTGGATTTGGATACACTTTCTTATGAGTTGCGCAACAGAGCAAATACAGATACTTCACAACAACGCAAAACTGAAGCCCTGAAACGTCTTCAGATCGTAGAATCATTCCGGGCATCTAAAAACCGGAATAAACCGGAATGGATGATCGTGAAGATTGTTCCGGTTATTCCACCAGAATTACGTCCGTTGGTACCACTGGATGGTGGTCGTTTTGCCACTTCCGACCTCAATGATTTGTACCGTCGTGTAATAATCCGCAACAATCGTCTGAAACGTTTGATTGAAATTAAAGCTCCGGAAGTAATTTTACGTAACGAAAAACGTATGCTTCAGGAAGCAGTGGACTCGTTACTGGATAATTCGCGTAAATCAAGCGCTGTAAAAACTGATGCCAATCGTCCGCTGAAATCATTGTCAGATAGTTTGAAAGGTAAACAAGGACGTTTTCGTCAGAATTTGCTGGGTAAACGTGTTGACTATTCTGCACGTTCGGTAATTGTCGTTGGACCTGAACTGAAAATGCACGAATGTGGTTTGCCTAAAGATATGGCAGCCGAACTCTATAAACCATTCGTTATCCGCAAATTAATTGAACGCGGGATAGTAAAAACTGTAAAATCTGCCAAAAAGATTATTGACCGAAAAGATCCGGTCATTTGGGATATTCTGGAATACGTGATGAAAGGACATCCTGTATTGCT
>JAFNAU010000112.1 GCA_017860335.1 Bacteroidota bacterium | reverse complement strand
ATTGAATATTACCAGTTACATATTCCTGATTTTCATCCGGTTACTTCCATTGATATTTTACACAAGTTATGGGATTAATACTGTACGATTGCCGAAACATTTTATATTGATTATTGTTTTAGTTAAAGAATAAAACCTGATTAAAATGAAAAAATCTTTTTTTACCAAAACAAATAAATACTCGCTTTGTATATTCATTGGTCTGAGTATTTTAATTTTTATCCAACCCGTAAGCGCCGGAGTAAAAAACTATCTGCAAAAGCCAGATTCGCTTTTTAATTCCTACAAGGGAGTGATCAGTGATATCATTTCCCGCGACAAATTACCTTATGCCTCACTGACAGTAGAAAACACAAACATCTCGACAGTGACAAACGCTGACGGAGAATTTCTGCTAAAAGTTCCGAAATCATATACGGACAGAATGGTAGTAATAACATTTCTGGGATATGGGTCAAAAAGAATATCACTTACTACCTTACACCCCGATGGCAATAAAATTGAATTAAGATCTCTGCCTATTTTTCTACCGGAACTGGAGGTTGTTTCGAAAGATCCTCAGTTTTTAATCCAGAAAATGCTCGATAAACGATCAGAAAATTACTGCAATAATGATATGATAATGAACGCTTTCTATCGGGAAACAATACGAAAAAAAAACACAAATGTATCGCTTTCTGAAGCCATTGTTGAAGTTTATAAGCAATCTTACAACAACAATCAGACAGATATGGCAGCTCTGTATAAATCGAGGAAAAGCACTGATTATACCAAACTTGATACGTTGGTATATAAGCTCATGGGAGGTCCGTTTAATTCGCTTTATCTGGATGTAATGAAATACCCCGAATTTGTTTTTACTTCTGACATATTCAACAACTATAGTTTCCGGTTTCTTCAAACAGACAGAATTGACGAAAGACTAATTTATGTAATTGGATTTGAACAACTCAAAAATGTACTGGAACCTTTGTTTAACGGAAAACTTTACATTGATGCAGAATCATATGCCCTGGTTCGGGCAGATTTTGACATGAATCTGACGGATAACGACGAAGCAACCAAACTTTTCATTCGAAAAAAACCTTTCAACGCTGTGGTAAATACTACAAAAGCCCATTACCAGATAGAATACCGCCTCAGCGATGACAAGTGGTATTATGCCTACAGCCGGGTAGATCTCAGCATGAAAATAAACTGGAAAAAGAAATTGTTCAACACCTACTACAATTCTACTATTGAGATGGCTGCCACCGACTGGTTTAAAGATGTAAATAAAAAAGGGTTCAAAATGAAAGACCGGATAAATCCGAACGTTGTTATACAGGATGCCGTAACAGGGTTTTATGATCCGGTATTCTGGGGTGAATACAACATTATCGAACCTGACAAGTCGATTGAGAACGCCATAAATAAAATTCAAAAAAAAAATAAAAAATAGTTTCGAATTTCACTTTTCTACGATTATCTGATTTCACAAAAATAATAACTATATTTGTGATGATTTTTGTTGTTGCGCTCATTCCGGATACAGCAAAAACATATCATAACCTGTATCAAATTTGAATCATTCTTTTTATGGAAAAAACTGTTGTAATTTATTGCAAAAACACTCAGGATTATCATTTCTTTCCGCTGGGAATTTCACTGCTCGAGATATATCAATCACTAAACATTAACCTGAAATATCAGGTAGTTGCTGCCCGTGTTAACTACAAGGTTGAAGATCTTAATTTTCTGATATACAAACCAAAGGACATAGAATTTATCGACACCAGCACCTCATCAGGAATGCGTGTTTACGTCCGTACGCTGAGCATGGTTTTATCGAAAGCCGTTTACGAGTTATTTCCTCATGCCGAAATTCGTATCGAGCATCCTATTTCCAAGGGTTACTACTGCCGCATTGAACACCTGAACGAACCACTAACCGCCGAAACTATCAGCCGTATCAAGAATAAAATGACAGAAATAATCGGTAGAAAAGAGCCCATTATCTGCGAGGAACAACAAGCTGAACACGTAAAAAAACTGTTCAGAAACGGTAAAAATAACACGACGAAAGATACGCTTTTCGAAAGTCTGGGCGACCCTTACCTCCGTTATTTCCGGATAGGAGATTTTATTGATTATTACACCAGTATACTGCTTCCATCCACCGATTATCTGAATATATTTGACCTTATTCCGTTTTATGACAGCATGTTACTTCAAGTCCCCGATCGTGAAAATCCTGATAAGCTTGAAGACATGGTTCAACAGCCAAAAATGTATGAAATTTTCAAGGAATATCTGGGCTGGAATCGTATTATGGATCTGAAATCTGTTGGCGAATTCAATCGTGCCTGCCAGAACAATCAGGCATTCAACCTGATAAAAATTGCAGAAGCACTTCATGAGAAAAAAGTTGCTTCGATAGCAGACATGATACAGGAACGACCGAGAGTGAAAGTCGTGATGATATCCGGTCCATCATCGTCAGGCAAAACCACCTTCAGCAAGAGACTCTCCATTCAACTGATGGTAAGCGGACTAAAACCAAAATCTATATCACTGGACAACTATTTTGTCGACCGTGAGCATACCCCTCGTGACGAAAATGGCGACTGGGATTTCGAAGCACTTCATGCACTCGACCTGCCTTTTTTCAATCAACAACTTAACCAGTTAATGAATGGAGAGGAAATTTCACTCCCGACATACAGTTTTGAAGATGGGAAACGATACTTCAAAGGCGATAAATTAAAACTTGAAGAAGATACCATATTAATTATGGAAGGAATACATGCGCTCAATCCGGAATTAATCCAATCCATATCACAGGATGCCATCTTCAAAATCTATGTATCAGCCCTCACCACCATTTCGATTGATGAACACAACTGGATACCCACTGCCGACACCCGTTTGCTACGACGCATTATCCGCGATTACCGTTATCGTGGTTACTCGGCTCGTGATACCATATCACGGTGGCCAAGCGTGAGACACGGAGAAGAAAAATGGATTTTCCCATACCAGGAAAATGCGGATGTAATGTTTAACTCTGCACTGATATTTGAGTTAGCGGTACTAAAAAGGCACGTAGAACCTATTCTGGAACAGGTTCCCAAGTATTGTGAAGAATACACCGAAACACACCGTCTAATTAAATTTTTACGTTACTTTGTAGCTATACCGGACCGTGAAATTCCTCCAACATCACTTTTACGCGAGTTTGTGGGAGGAAGCAGTTTTCGATACTAACAGTAAACCGAACAGATTACCTAACTATGAAAATATCAGGTTTAATTATTACTATATTATTTTTTTCTTCAACAGCCTTCCCACAAGGAAGAGGATTAATAACAAAATTCTCCATCGGTGAAACTTCATTTTACGGCAGTGCAGGACTGAACAAAATGTCGGGCGACATCGGAGGCGATAACTTCAAAAGTCTACTCCAGAACGACCTTGGATACGGATTGTCATTTGGTGCTCGCTATACCTTCAGATACAATATCGGATTAAGACTTTTTGCAGATTACTCCAAATACAGGGGAAGAGACAAAGAGCAATACAACGAATACAACGGTATTTTAAGAAATAACAATTTTCAAACCGATGTTTTTGGTATTGGCGGACAATTGGAAGTAATTCTGTTTGGGAATTCACTGGCCAAAGACCCAATTCCACATTCGGTATATCTCTTAGCAGGAGTGAAAAAAAACTATGTAAATGCCACCGTAACATATCCATACTTAAATCGTGACAGTACAAAAAGCCCGAAACCTTTTGCCCATTTCTTCGGTATCGGCTATCAGTATCGGTTTTCGAATTATTTAAGTTTCGGAGTTGAAGCCAAACAATTCTATTTTCATTCCGATATTGTTGACGGATATTACCGCAACATTCCTGCGAACAAGCACGACGACACGGCTTTTGATGTCAAACTGACCGTTGCCTACTACATCCCCGACCGTAACCGACTGAATTCATACAACAGAAGATGGGAATAATGACTGAGCAAAGCAGATAAAATATATGTATTTTATCTGCTTTGTTTAATTATTTTTTTGTAAATTTGTTTCCATCTAATTTATTATTTTTTTAACTTAGATCTTGATATCTGATGAAAAAAACATTTGTTTTATTATTATCTGCCTGGTTCACTTTAGCTTCTGCTCAAAGTGACGAGCCTTCCTACAAATTTTCTGCAGGTGATAAATCTATTATCATAACAAGTGGTTTCTCTCTCCCGTCTTTCGATATTGGAGGAAAACTTTATGAAAAACAACTCCACGATTTGTCACCTACGGTTAATTTTGGTTTCAGATATCTTTTACCTAAAAACTTTGCACTAAAATTATTCGGTGAATACACCTATTACAAAGATGATGATGATTACAAAAGAGGATTAGGAAATAGTCAATATTCCTTTTCAAATCAAATTTACAGAGGAGGAGGCCGACTGGAATATCATATTCTTGGAAATGTAACTGATTATGAAGCACGCCATAACGCTTACGTTTTTGGAGGTGGAGGTATAGCTCATGCCGAATCTGAAGTAGTTGGAATACCGGATGCAAACCACGCAATAAATACAACTCCAGTAACCACGCCGCTACTACTAGCCGGAATTGGTTATCAATACCGATTTGCGAGAAATTTTGCCTTGGGATTGGATTTGAGTTATGAATATTATTTTTCGGATTATATAGAAGGATTTCATACAAACTGGTCTAAAAGCAATGACGTGGCTTATGGTGCCATGCTTACTGTTTCCTATTTCTTTTCACGCAATTATTTTCATACAAAAAAATGCCGTTGTGAAGATAATTAAAATTAACTACCACCCTCTTTCCCGAAATTTTCTCTCTTGGCTTCAAAAAAAACAGCCATTTTGTCAGTTGTATTTCTTTGTAATTTACCAACCAGATAAACATATATAAATCTACATATAAGCACTTTAGTTAAGTGTAAGTCAAAATTGAAAGTTTCGCACAATCAATAAAAAATCATAAAACTGTCATTTTGTCCTCTTTTTTATATTGGCATTCAATTTGTTTTTATCAGGTAAAACAATAAAATTAATGTTTAACTTAAAAATATGGAGGATTAAATTATGTCACTCGTAAGATTTTCACAAACACCGTGGTTTGACCGTTTTTTTGACAACGATTTACTCGACTGGTCAAACAGAAATTTTTCACAAACAAATACCACATTGCCATCCGTCAACATTAAAGAAAACGATGAAGCATTCATGGTGGAAGTTGCAGCTCCCGGTCTGGACAAAAAAGATTTCAAAATAGAAGTCCACAACAACTTATTGACGATTTCTTCTGAAAAGCAGGAAGAAAATGAAGCTAAAAACGGAAACTATACAAAACGCGAGTTCAGCTATCAGTCATTCTGCCGTTCATTCACCCTGCCAGCCACTGCAAACGGCGACAATATCAGCGCAGGTTATGATAAGGGAATACTGACAGTCACGATTCCGAAAAAAGAGGAAGCGAAACCCAAACCGGCACGCATGATAGAAATAAACTAAATTCTAAAAAACCGGAGGGAAGGTAAGTAAACTCACCTTCCCTCTTTTTTTAATACGTTCAATCATATAATCAACTCATAGTAGCAATTTATGGAAACATTCAACGAAATAATAAGTTCCGATAAGCCTGTTTTAATAGACTTTTATGCAACCTGGTGTGGCCCGTGCAAAGCCATGCATCCAATTATTGAAAATATTGGACGGGAAGTACAGGGAAAAGCACGCGTGCTGAAAATTGATGTTGACAAAAATTCGTCGTTGGCTGCACGTTATCAGATTCAGGCTGTACCCACACTGCTGATATTAAAAAACGGCAATATCGTCTGGAAACATCCGGGTGGTCTTGATAAACAAAGCCTGCTTAATACATTACTTTCTCATGCTGGCAGATAATTAGCCTTCATTTGTTTTATATTTGATTAAAATGCATTATTGTATTCAAAAAATTTAGTTACTTTGCAACAATAATCATTTGAAAACACTAAACTTATGAAACAATTTCTGAAATTCACACTGGCAACCATTACAGGTATTATCATCACATCACTTTTAGGATTCCTGTTATTTTTTGGTATGATCGGGGCAATTGCCAGCTCCGCCGAAAAAACGGTAAGAATTGAGCCCAATTCGGTGTATGAACTGGATCTTGAAGGTCAACTGGTAGAACGTTCACAGGACGATCCGTTCTCAGGACTTTTTTCGGATGCAATGGGCGGTTATGAAGTTAAAAACATTGGTTTGGACGACGTACTGGCTAACATAAAAAAAGCAAAAACAGATGACAACATCAAAGGTATTTACCTGAAAGGTGGTACGCTCCTCGGAGGATACGCTTCTGTTACAGAAATACGCAATGCCCTGATGGATTTCAAAAAATCAGGAAAATTCATCGTTGCTTATGCAGACACTTATACTCAAAAAATGTACTATCTGTGTAGCGTAGCTGACAAGGTTTATCTGAATCCACAGGGAATACTCGAATTTCAGGGAATTGCAGCCAATACGATGTTTATGAAAAACACACTCGACAAACTTGGCATCGAAGCTCAGGTGGTAAAAGTCGGAACATTCAAA
>JAFNAU010000111.1 GCA_017860335.1 Bacteroidota bacterium | reverse complement strand
GAAGAGATGATTGAAACCTCCGAAAGTGGCTTTCGACCAGCCTGAAAGTGCCGGAGCTTCATCGTTGAGAAAAATACCACGGTAACGCACAGCTGGCTCGCCGGCAGTGTATTTTCCTCTTTTTATGTATAAATTTTCTGATTTTACTACCGGAACATCTGCCCAGAAATACCAGGGTGAAATACCGATCTGACGGGATAACTCATAGATGCCGTAAATGGTTCCTCGCATATCGCTTCCGGCAATCACTAAGGCTTTATCTGTTCCTTCAAATGGATTTTCAAGGGTTTGGATAATGAATTTTTCACGTTTACCCTGTAAGTCGTTTTTAGTAATTTTCCCGTCCTTGACCAACTGATCAACATACGCGCTTTTACCATACGTACCTACAATCAGTTTAATATTTTTATCCGAAAAGCTGTTTGATAAATCCGGTTTTGTTCCGTTCCGGTTTCATTTGTTCTCAAAACAAAATCAGGCGCACATTGAGCTTGAAGACCCATCACCAATAAAAAGTAATAAACAATATAACACAACGACCTCTTCATTAAAAAACTATTATTAAATACGGATAAACTTATTTGTAAAAATTAATTCAGTTCTATGTAATACTATATCAAAATATTAAGATGAGAATCTGTGTGTCTTTTTATTTCAGAAAAATTAAATAATTTAGAAGATAATGCCTTGAAGTCGGCATTATCTTCTAAATACCGGTATTAATAACCCGGATTTTGGTATGCTTTCTTTTCATCATCGCTCATATCCAATCTGTCAATTTGAGCCTGAGGAATTGGACGCAGATAATGAACAGCTTTGTTGATAACACGGGTAAAAGTTTTTGGTGTATGAGTGCCTGTATCAGCAATTTCATATGTTCCTGCGATTTCTTCCCATTTCTGAGTACGTACCAGGTCGAACCAGCGATAGCCTTCGCCGAAGAATTCGCGTGAGCGTTCAGCCAGGATATAGTTGATATCTATAGTAGCCGGAGTTGCGGCAATCATTTCAGCGCTATGGTCTTCAACTTTTGCTTTATTTTCAGCATTGCTGAAGCTCCATTTACCTGCTCTTGCACGAAGGACATTCACTAATCCTCTTGCTGTTCCATCATTTGCATAAGTGCCTGTTATAGCTTTAGTGGTAGCGCCTTTTACCGCGGCTTCAGCAGCAACCAGGAAGAGTTCAGAGAATTTTGCAATAACGAACGGACGACAGGTACTACCGTTTGGAGTTCCTAATCCTGAGCCATTGTCTGTACGATATGTACCGATTTTCCACAATCCGGGGAAATACTGACGATTGATACCAGATGGAGGAATTACGTAATCGGCTCTTCCGGCAACAACACCTGCACCGATATTACTTTTACCTGAAGTATAGCTAAGTGTACTTGTCAGAGTTTCGTCCGGTAAAAATGAAAGAATGGCATCGCCCGGAGAAACAGGCAAATTGTTTGCATTATACAACGTAGTGATGGATGATAAGCCTGAATTCTTCGTCCAGTTACCACGGTAAACACTTGTGAAAGTACCATCAAAACGAGAGTCGTTTGTTTTATCGGCAAATGTTTTTGTAAATACTCCCTGTGGAGGTGCCATACGAGTCCATGGACGACCACCCCACTGAGCTGCTTCGCGCTGTACAGAACTAATAACATCTGAGCCATCTGATTTCTTCCCGCTTCTTATGTTCTCCATCTGGGGTGTAACCATCCAGCAAGCAAAGTTGTCTGGTGCTTCACCGTTTCCATACGAGAAACTGATACCACCATTATATTGCTCGCTGGCATTTGTATGATCGGCAAGTAATAAAACTTCGTTATTGCGGTCATTCTGTGCTAAGTGAACTTTATAATATGTTGATTGCAAGCCGGCAGAACCAGGATTAGTAATAGCTTCGGCAGCTACATCATAAGCTTGCTGGAAATACCAGGCAGCATCATGACCATCGGGATCGGTGCGGGCAGTTTCAGGATATGTAGGGATATTATTTGGGTTTTGCAACCACCAGGCATAAGTAAGATAAGCCTTTGCCAGATACAAACGGGCAACAGTTTTTGTGGCAGCGCCAACAATACGGGGAGTCTCAGGAAGATCGGTTATTGCTTGTTTCAAATCAGGGAAAATACCGATTGTGTAAACTTCGGGTACAGTGTTACGCACTGAAGTTCTTACTGTTGATTTGTTGAATTTCATGACACCTCCACCTAAATCAAGAGGTACTCCACCAAAAGTCTGTACCAACTGGAAATAGTCGAATGCACGGAAAAAACGTGCTTCGGCAATCAACGAAGGAGCCAGACCTACTGCTTCAGCATTTTCGATAACACCACTTGCTGTGTTGATATTCGGGAATGCAGCATTCCAAAGTACATCAGCGCGAGAAGTAGATGGAGTCATTGTTCCTCCACTGGTCATATCGGCATCTTTAAAGTTGCCATCAGCACTATTAGCCCAGGTATATTCGTCGGTACCCGTAAGGGTAATGTTATAATAATAACCCTGCCCATAAATGTAACGCAAATGAGCGTACATGGAAGTCAAACCGCTCTGAACTCCTTCTTTGGTTGTGAAAAAACCGGGTTCGTAAGTGGCACGCGGCTGTTCTACCAAGATATCGTTACAGGCTGACAGGAACAACATCATCATAGCTCCCATCAAAACTTTGAAATTTATCTTTTTCATTATTATTTCTTTTTTAAAGTTATTAGAATGTAATACTAAGACCTACCAGGTAGTTGCGTGTAGATGGTGAGTTAGTACCTACGGTAAGGATACGTCTGTTAGCTAAACCTGAAGCTGAGGCCATGTTTTCATCACCGTAAGAGTTAGTTTCAGGATCCATACCGGTTTCGTTTGTGTAAGGTGCAAATAATACAAATGGATTTTGAACTGAAGCATAAAGCCTCAAATTTTGAATACCCAAGTCCTTTACTGCTCTTAGTTTAAAGTTATATCCCAAAGTAATTGTGCGTATTTTCATATAAGATGCATCAAACAAAGCAAGGGTGTTACCGTATTTTGGATTATCACTACTCATCATACCACCTGGTTTCGGATATTTTGCATCTGTATTTTCAGGTGTCCAGTAGTCAACATCCACATTTCCTCTACGTCCTGATAACATATTGAGGTAACCGTTGGCAGAATAAAGTGAACTGATAAGCGTACCACCGCTTTTAAAAGCGCCAATTACGGTCAGGTCAATTCCTTTGTACCCCAAAGTGGTGTTGAAACCACCCTGAAAGTCAGGATCTAATTCTATAACCTGACGGTCTTTACCGCCACCATCCATTGCTCTTACAGGATCTCCTACCTGTCTGTCTTTCGGAATGTTATCACCTTCTTTGTAATATTCGCCGAGATATTCAATTTTAATCATACCTGCGTTTCCTCCCGGTTCAAGAATATTCATAAAAGGATCACCTTCCTGCCACAATCCAATTTTTTTAGGTGCATAAATTGAATTAATAGAGCTTCCTACAAACCAGGCGTTACCTTCATCTTTCAGGTTTCCTGATGCAAGAGAAACAATTTTGTTCTGGTTGGTATACAAGTTTACACCTGCAGTCCAGTTCCAGCCATTGAGATTGTCCAGTATAACTGCATTAAGGGACAGTTCAAAACCTTTATTTTGTGTTTCTCCTACGTTAGCCATAAAGCTACCAACACCCGAAGTTTGAGGAAGATTTACACTCAACAGAAGGTCCTTTGTATTGGTTACATAATATTCAAAGGTACCGTATAAGCGATTTTTCAGCAAGCTAAAGTCAAAACCATAGTTCCAGGTAGTTGAAAATTCCCATCCTAATTTAGTATTTGGCAGCGTACTTACATATGTTCCTGTTACAAAATTAGCAGGTGCATCGCCAAAGTTATATGGACGAGTACTCAAACCACCCAAAGTGGCGTAAGGAGCAACAGCCTGATTTGAAGTTTCACCATAACCTACTCTCATTTTCAGGTTATCGAGCCAATTAACATCTTGCATGAAACTTTCTTTTTTTACATTCCATCCTATAGATACAGCAGGATAAGTATGCCATTGGTGTCCGGGAGCTAATCTTGAAGAACCATCGGCACGTAAAGTGGCCGAAATCATATAGCGACTGTCATACGAATACATTACACGGCCCATATAAGATAATAAGCCACTCTTTTCATATTGCTGATCTCCGGGAAGAATAGATCTTTCTCCATCGGTCATACCAAGGTTATACCATTGAAAGTTTTCGGCAACGCCTTTTGCAGTCATACGTGAACGGTTGTACATAGTTTCTTCTGCTGAGTACATTGCTACTGCATTTACCTGATGTTTATCGGCAAAAGTACGGTCATAAGTAAGCAAGTTTTCAATTGCCCAGTTAGTTCTCAACGAATTACTAACCGAAGCCGCTGAAGGATTGGTTTCAGAGGTGGCGTTTATTCCTGGTCCTGTATAGGCTCCTCCGGTCGACATACGAAAGTTCAAACCTACATTAACACGATATTTTAAACCTTCTACTCCTGGTACTTTTACTTCACCATAGACACTATTGTATGAACCAAAACCTTTGGTTTGGCTGAGCATAAGGTCTCTTTTAGCTTCTACCACATCTCTTGTATATACCCATACACCTTTGTCAGCAGGCATATCCACTGTTCTTTTCCAGGTGCCATCAGCATTGTAAGGGTTAATAAGTGGAGTATTCTGTAATACCTGATATAATCCTCCTGAGCTTGCCGCTTCGGTAACATTATAGTTACTGTTGGTAGTAAAACCAATACGGAAGATTTTTCCTACTTCCTGATCGAGGCTTCCACGCAATGAAATACGACTATAGCCTTCCAGTGGAACTACACCTTCATTTTTGTAATAACCCACACCAAAAGTATAGGATCCGCGTTCTGTTCCGCCAGCAACACTTACATCATGACTTTGTATTTTACCGGTTTTATAAAACAAATCTTGCCAGTCGGTGTTTGTTCCTTCGATTTCATCGGCAGTGTTTGTTTTGTAAGCAGACATATTAGCAAAAGCCCTCATTGCAGCAAATTGCTCTCCATCCATCATATCGATTTTGGAGAATACCTGGCTCGTACCATAATAACCGTTATAAGTTACTCTGGCTTGCTGACCGGCTATTCCTTTATTAGTTGTTACAAGGAGTACACCGTTTGCACCTCTTGAACCATAAATAGCAGTTGCGGAAGCATCCTTCAAAATATCTATACTCTTGATGTCATTAGGATTGATGTCACTGATGTTTCCGGCAAAAGGAATACCATCTAGCACTACCAATGGATCGTTACTTGCAGTGAGTGAACGTGTTCCGCGAATACGAATTTGCATTTCAGCTCCGGGTTTTGAGGAGGTTTGTGACATTTCGACACCAGCAATACGGCCTTGTAAAGCCTGCGACATATTCGTAGAAGGTATTTCTCTCATTATGTCACCTTTTATAGAAGCTACAGAACCGGTTACTGCTTCCTTGCGCTGTGTACCGTAACCCACAACTACGACTTCTTCAAGTCCTAATACATCCGGTTCCATTTCTACATTAAGTATTTGCTGGTTGCTTACCGGCACTGTTTTATTTTTATACCCTACATATGAAAATACCAATGACGCATTACCTTTAACTTTGATTTCATATTTACCATTGTTATTTGTTGTCGCCCCATTTGTCGTTCCAATTTCTTTTACGCTTACTCCAAGCAGAGTTTCACCCTGGTCGTCTGTTACCGTTCCTCTAACTGTAATGGTTTGACCTAAAGCCCAAACCGGTATCAGTATTAAAAAGGATATAACAGCAAGTTGTTTTTTTAATGTTGTTAATTTCATGGAATTTTTAGTTTTACATTAATGTTAATTTTTTTTGTTAATTTTTTTAAGGTAGATTGTCCTGTTTTTTTAAGTTTTCATGATCATAATTTTTTTGTTTTGTATTGTTAATATTTTAATTGGTTTCGATTTCCAAATGTAGCCCCATTCTTTGTGACTAACATTCATATTTGTTACAAATCCTTTTTTATACGTTACATGGATTAAAGAATTGTAACATTTGTTTTTCATATATACATACACATATATTACAACACTTTATCAACCGTTTTTTATTTATTTCTGATGAGTTTTTTCAGTTGCATCTCCCATCTATTGAATGAGTTTCGTACATATCGGCACTGATGATTCTGATTTCTGCTAAGTCTCCTGAATATCCGGACTGCACACATAAATCAGAAATAAAAAAGGTTTTTTTGATATCCAGACTAAATACCGACCTTCAAATTATGCCTAAGAAATTCAGTAAATATAAAGAATTGACAATTTTACGCATTTGTAACATCAAATCGTATTTCAGGTCTTTCTGACTCAATTTCTTGTATTTTTTGTGTCTGATGTTATTTTTGCTATTTTTGTGAGAATTAATCCTTTAAAATTCCTATGAAAAGCAGATTATCATTCATTGCTTTTACGGTCGTATTACTGAACTGTTTTAATGCGTCCGCACAGACCGGCATCTTTTATTCTACAGACAAAGATATTTCGAACAGTCTTATTAATTATCTGTACCAAGACAAGAGAAATTATGTATGGATAGCTACTGAAGACGGACTGAATAAATACGACGCAGTGAAATTTACCATTTACAAGAATATCCCCAATGACACGACATCGCTTAAAAACAATTATGTTAGATGTATGTACGAGGATAGTAAAAGCCGGTTCTGGATAGGCTGCATCAATGGTTTACAAATTTTCGACCGGACAAAAAACACGTTTTCAGAAGTCAAACTATATTCCGCTGCCGGGCAAATTATACAACCACACATCACTTCCATTATCGAAAGTCCTGATGGCACTATTCTTATCAGCACTTCCGGCGAAGGAGTATTAAAGCTTTTACCTAAAAAAGATGCACATTTCAGGGCTGAAGCATCGGTCAACCGCATACTGCCCAGCCAGCATCTGATGTTTATATTTCAGGATAGCCGGAAAGCCATTACCGAAGATAATCTCGGAAATGTGTTTATCGGCACCCTCTCGGGAGGACTTTTCAAATACGACAATGCCTTGGGGACTCTTCAGTCGGTTTCGTACACCGGAAGCAATGTGCCTTTGTCAATCTACTGCCTGCGCATCACCCGGAATGGACAGTTATTAATCGGAACAGAAGGACAGGGATTGAAAAGATACAACTACACAAGTAATACGGTGGACGACTATCAGATGAATTTTTCGTTCTTCGATTTTTCAAAGGTAAAAGTCCATTCGATACTTGAGGACAAAGACGGCAACCTTTGGACCGGACTGTTTCAGAAAGGAGTGTATCTGTTACGCAACAATCCTCATCGTTTCAATTATATCGGCAGTAAATCATTCGACAAAAACCTGATCGGATCAAGCTGCTATACAGCCCTTTACAAGGACTTAAATAACGCTTTCTGGATTGGAACTGACAATGACGGACTATATCAGATTGCCGAAAATAAATCAGTCCGGCATTTTACAAAAACCAACCAGCCAAATTCAATTTCAAACACCATCATGTCGGTGGTCGAAATGCCCGATGGCAGCATGTGGATTGGCTCATTCCTGGACGGACTGGCACTTTTCGACAAAAGAAGCGGGAAATGCACCTACTTTAACGAAAAACCGGTCGAATTTGAAAAAAACACATTCAGCAATAAAATTAATTTTATGATTGCCGACAAGGTTGATAATCTGTGGATTGGCACCCACGGAAGTGGAGTGTATGTATTTAATACCAAACAGCGAAAATACATCAAACACTATTCCTTTCCAACAATCTGTAACGACTGGATCAACTGTCTCTTTATGGACAATCAGGGTTCTATCTGGGCCGGGACACATAAAGGATTTTCGGTAATTGAGCCGGCAAGTTCCTCCATAAAAAATTACAGCACAACCGGCAATCCTGTTTTCTGGCCAATCATTTATGCTTTTTGTCAGGATAAATCGGGTAATATCTGGATTGGAACTACCGAAGGACTGGCTCTGCTCGACGGACGAAGCCGAAAACTAATCAAACGATTTACCGAAAAAGAAGGACTTGCCGGAAATGTTATTTGCGGTATTGTGGAGGATGCATCGGGCAATATCTGGCTCAGCACCCACAACGGAATCTCAAAATACAACGTAACGGAAAACAAGTTTTTCAACTACTACAACTCGGACGGGCTACAGGGAAATGAATTTTCAAAGGGATCATTTTTTAAATCGAAAGACGAAGAAATTTCCTTCGGAGGAATAAGCGGAGTAACAACATTCTTTCCTTCGGATATCAAAGAAACGCGCGAGCCCGTAAAGCTCTATCTGACAGCTCTAAACATTGGTGACCGTGTGGTATTCAACCAGGCAAAAAGCAAAAAAAGTAACGGCAAAGACCGATTCATTTCCGATCTGGATACCATCTATCTGGACTATAAGGACAATATCTTTAACCTCGAGTTTTCGACTTTCAACTACGGAATGTCGCAACAGATTTTCTATCGTTACAAGATGGAAGGTCTTAACTCAAACTGGGTTAGCACAAACCCCGGGGTAAACAGAATACATTTCACCAACATTAACTATGGCACGTACAAGCTTAAAGTAATAGCATCGGTTCGCGATGTGAATTCCGAAGTCAGAGAAATAACCTTCATTATACGTCCGCCCTGGTATTTGTCTTTTTGGGCTAAACTGGTGTATATTTTACTGGGTATCTTCATCCTGTATGGTGCATACATTTATGTAAAAAACAAGATTAAACTCCGCAACGAAGAAATAACAAGAAAACATGAGGAAGAAATCAACGAAGCAAAACTACAGTATTTCATCAACATCTCTCATGAAATCCGTACTCCGATGAGTCTGATTATCAGTCCTCTTGAGAAACTTATCCCTGACGAAAAAGATGCCCAGAAACTGTATATGTATCAGATTATGCATCGGAATGCAAAACGCATACTCCGGCTAATCAATCAGTTGATGGATATCCGTAAAATTGATAAAGGACAATTGATTATGAAATTTCGGGAAACCGACATTGTCGGTTTTATTGATGATTTGATGAAGACTTTCGAATATGCAGCCAATAAACGCAACATTGAATTCAGATTTATTCACGAAGATAATCATCTGATGGCCTGGATTGATATCAGCAATATGGACAAGGTTATGATGAATATCCTTTCAAATGCCTTCAAATTCACACCAGATAATGGAAAAATTACCATCACTCTCCGAAAAGGTAAGGATGAAACAGCGAAAAATCAACTGACAGATCACTTCGAAATAAGTATTAAAGACAGCGGTATCGGTATTGAAGAAAACCACGAAGAACGAATCTTTGATCGTTTTTACCAGATTGAGAATGAATACACCAAAACTAAAATCGGAACCGGTGTCGGACTTCATCTTTCCCGATCGCTGGTTGAAATGTCGCATGGAATAATCGTTGCACGCAACAATCAAAATGAACCCGGGAGTGAATTTATCATACGCCTTCCACT
>JAFNAU010000284.1 GCA_017860335.1 Bacteroidota bacterium | reverse complement strand
ATTGCCGTAAAACGCATGCTGGAACATAAAAGCAAGTCAAATATCGAAACTTTCAACCTGGGAACAGGACGCGGTTTGTCGGTGCTCGAACTGGTAAATACTTTCCAGAAAGTGAATGGTGTGAAAGTTCCTTACCGCATTGTTGACCGCCGCGAAGGTGACATCGAAAAGGTATGGGCAGATCCTTCGTACGCCAACAACGAACTGGGCTGGACTGCTCAGGAAACGGTTGAGGAAACTCTGCGTACTACCTGGAAATGGGAATTACGACTGGCAAAGAAAGCGAAAGAACAATAGAAAAACATTATTAGTTATTAAGTTATTCGTTATTGAGTTATTCACTTGTTGAATTATGAATATCAATAGTTTCGAAGATATGGAAGTTTGGAAGGAATGCAGAAGGTTCAGAAATCAAATTTCAACAATAACTGAAAAATTTCCTAAAGAAGAGAAATACTGTTTAACTGATCAAATCAAACGTTCAAGCCGATCAGTTACTGCCAATATTGCTGAAGGCTTCGGTAGATTTCATTTTCAGGAAAATGCTCAATTTTGTCGGCAGGCCCGTGGCTCATTAATAGAAACACTTGATCATTTAATTTGTGCTATGGACGAAGGATATATTAATGAAACGGAATTATCATTTCATAGAATTCAGTATGAACAATGTCTGAAATTATTAAACGGATATATTGCTTATCTGTTAAAATCCAAATCAAATCAGCTAAACAAATAGCCCATTAACCAGTAACATAATAACCAATAACTTAATAACTAATAACTTAATAACTAATAACTTAATAACTAATAACTTAATAACTGTTAACCATTAACCAAGCAATCATGTATCCACTAAAATTTCAACCGATTGTAAAAGATAAAATCTGGGGCGGACATAAGCTGCAGGAGATTTTCGGAAAGCAACCCGATGGTTTACCTAATATCGGGGAAAGCTGGGAGTTGTCGGGTTACCCGACTGATGCTTCAGTTGTTGCCAACGGTTATCTGGCCGGAAAAACGCTGCCCGAACTAATTGAAAAATACCGCGGACAGCTTGTTGGCGAGCGTGTTTACAACCGCTTTGGAAATATGTTTCCTTTGCTCTTTAAGCTGATTGATGCCAACGACGATTTGTCTATTCAGGTTCATCCTGACGATGAAACAGCCGGTAAACGTCATCAGTCGCTTGGGAAAACGGAGATGTGGTACGTGCTGCATGCCGAACCGGAAGCTTCACTAATCATTGGTTTTACAAAAAAATGTACCAAAAAGCAATACCTGGAAGCTCTGGAAAAAGGGGAAGTGGAAACACTGCTTCAGAAAGTGCCTGTGCAGGCCGGTGATGTTTTCTTTATTCCGGCAGGACTGGTTCATGCCATCGGCAGGGGATCGCATCTACGACTACAAACGAACCGATGACAAGGGTAACGAGCGGGAATTACATACAACCGAAGCGTTGGATGTAATCAATTTCTCAGCTTCGAAAAGCCCGAAAACACCTTACACACTGAAAACCAATGCTGATCCGCAGCTGCTGGTAAACTGTGAATACTTTACTACAAATATCCTGGAGCTTGACAAGCCACGCAGGATGCAGCATGTACCCGACGGAACTTTCGCAGCGTATATGTGTCTGGAAGGAAGCATGGAGATTTCAGGCGGAACAAGCAACGTGCAGGTACAAAAGGGTGAAACCGTACTGATACCTGCCGGAATGGATATTGCCACCTTTATTTCCGAAGGTAAGGTTAGGTTGCTGGAGGTTTATATCCGATAGATTATGTTCTGTTAAAGCTAAAATAATTAAAGCTGTCACCAATCAAATGGAGACAGCTTTTTTATTTCATAAAGCAAAGGTAATTTAAAAACAATGATGTGAGGCTTTATCTTTCCGCTAACTAGTGGTACAGCAGTCTACACGATTACACAATCGGTGTTCGGTTTGTTTATAATTGTCTTCATACAAGACTAATTATTGTTTGTATCTTTCTCAATACTCCACTTTAATTTCTAAATCTGTTAACATATTTATTTGTTGACCAAATTGCTTAAGGCGTCAATGTCGCCAATTAAGTTGTCGGCAAGGTTTAATTCTTCCAGTCTTTCAAGTCCGATAATTGGAGAAAGGTCTATAATCTTATTATCGGATAAATCCATGGACTTAGCATGAATACAGAATTGAACACCATCGAGATCGGTTATATAACTGGATGATAATTCAAATTCATCAATATCCTCCAGATAATACGATGGAAATTCAATGTCGGCATGACCATAATGTCTGATTTTTATAGCATCATAAAAATCATATTCTATAGGTTTTTTTGAGCTGGTTTTGGCTTGTTTCTTTTCATTATCATGTATAATCGAAAATCCATCTGTTTCTATATCCCAATCATACACCGGTGAATAATCTATATCTTCATAGCTATTTAAAGAATTCGAGATTTCTTCTATCCGTTCCAGCTTCAATATATGTGAAAGCTCAAGCAATCCGTCGAAGTTATTTTCATCAACAAGCATCTTTATTTCGTTTAAATAATAATTGGAACGATCAGGATGATAGAGCATTATCAGTTTGGAAAAACCTTTTCCCTCACTGGAAATTTCGATGTCAACAAAATCACTTATTATCTCTCCAATTTTCTGTAGAATTGAATACTGCTGATTTTTATACAGATTAATCAGCGTTAATGAGATATTATTTAAATTCCTGACAGTATAAGCTTCTTCCAGTTGCTTTTGAAGATCAGTTATATTCATATAAATGTGTGTATTATAGTACTTTGTATAAGATATAGTTTCTTTCTCATAATTGTCCCGGTTAATTCTGCATATAGCATAAATAAGTTGTCAGGATCAAAACAAACGAGCAATGAACAAACTAAACTGCGAAATTACAGATATATTTTAAAATACAATTTTTAGCAAGTATTATTTTTTTCAAGTGATTTAGCATGAATTCAGTTTTTTCCACCGTAGAACAAAACCTTAGCGGGGTGAGGCTCTTTTATCTCCTGAAGTTGTTATTTTCTTTTTCAATCTTTTAATCGTACATTTGCAAATAAAAAAACAACAGATGATAAACTATCAGTTTAAGACCAAACAGCGTCCCGAAAAGGAAATGATTTTCGGAATTCGTGCTGTGATCGAAGCCGTTCAGGCAGGCAAGGATATTGATAAAATCCTTATTCGGCGCGATATGACCAGCGATCTTTCCAGAGAACTTTTCTCGGCAATTGAAAACAGGATTATTCCGGTTCAGAAAGTTCCACTGGAAAAGCTGAACCGCATCACCACCAAGAATCATCAGGGAGTGATCGCTTTCATTTCGCCGGTAGTTTTCCAGCGCATCGAAGATATTATCCCGCAGATTTATGAGGAAGGACGAAACCCGTTTGTAGTGGTACTTGACGGGGTAACCGACGTCCGGAACTTCGGAGCCATAGCCCGTACCTGCGAATGTGCGGGTGTGGATGCCATCGTTATCCCAGCTCGCGGAGGCGCAGCCATCAATGCCGACGCTGTGAAGACTTCAGCAGGCGCGCTCCTGAACATTCCCGTTTGCCGCGAAGAAAACCTGAGAGACGGGCTTAAATTTCTGGCTAATTCGGGCTTAAAACTGGTGGCTGCCACCGAAAAAGCAGCCGAAAGTTATACACAGGCTTCACTGACAGAACCTGTAGCCATCCTGATGGGTTCGGAAGATGAAGGGATTGCGCCCGAACACCTGCGGTTATGCGACTCGCTCGTCAGAATTCCTATTCTGGGTAAAATTCAGTCGCTCAACGTATCGGTGGCTGCCGGAATTCTGATTTATGAAACCGTAAGACAACGTACAGAGGTTCTTTAGTAAGTGTACCAGAGCTAATTCAAGAAGATATTCAATATTAATATATAAGTATTCCCCCTTCAGGGGGTTAAGGGGCAAGCATGACTATTCTCTACGAAGACAACCATATTATAGCAGTCAATAAAAACAGTTCGGAAATTGTTCAGGGCGACAAGACTGGCGATAAACCCTTGTCAGAAACAATCAAAACATACATCAAGGAAAAATACAACAAACCCGGTGAGGTGTTTCTGGGTGTAACGCACCGGCTCGACCGGCCTGTGAGTGGGGTAGTGCTTTTTGCCAAAACGAGCAAAGCGCTGGCACGACTGAATGATATGTTCCTAAGGATGCCAAGAAAGCGGCGCTGACCTACAAATTAATTGCTGCCTCCGACCGTTATTTTCTGCTCGAAGTTCAGCTTGAAACCGGCCGTCATCATCAGATACGCTGTCAGCTGGCTGCCATGGGTTGCCCCATCAAGGGAGATTTGAAGTACGGCTTTGCCCGCTCTAATCCTAATGCAGGTATCAGCCTGCATGCCCGCAGCGTGAGTTTTATTCATCCGGTATCGAAGGAAAAAATTGACATTACAGCGCCTGTTCCGCAGGACGATAAGCTTTGGAAGAGTTTTGAAGAGATGGTGAAGGATGCCCCCCAGCCTCCTAAAGGTGGAGCTTGAGTGCAATTTGTATTGTTCTACAGTATTTTCAATATCGCAAAAGATTTTTTTTGTTACATTTTCTATTTAAATAAATATTCTCAAAATTCTTTCAGATTGACCAATAAGCAACTTCTTAAATACCATTTAATACCCCGTTAAACAACAATAAATTATATCCTCCATGATTGGCGCGATAATTGGTGATATTGCCGGTCCTCGTTTCGAGTTTAATAACTACCGGAGAAACTTTCTGAAGACGTAAACCGCACATTAATAAATTTTTATAGTCTT
>JAFNAU010000110.1 GCA_017860335.1 Bacteroidota bacterium | reverse complement strand
GCTGGTTGCTGCTACGCAGGGCATGTATGATATGGCTCAGTTCCCGATGGATCACTATTTGTGGGAATTCCTCGCTTACTGTGCCGGAACGGGAGGAAGCATACTGATAATTGGTTCTGCTGCCGGTGTGGCTGCCATGGGCATGGAGAAAATTAATTTCTTCTGGTATGTGAAAAAAATCAGCTGGCTGGCTTTAATCGGATATCTGGCAGGTGCTGTATACTATATGCTGGAATATCTTTTCTCACACGGAGCATTTTATCACTGATGATACAATAAAAAAATCAAGGCTGTCGGTAACAATGACAGCCTTTTTTGTTGATACAATTTCATACCTTTGCACCCATATCACACTGAATTTATGAAATCCAACAAAGAAATATATCAGGTAACATATCCTATTTTCCTCTCGCTGATTGCGCAGAATATTATCAATGTTACGGATACCGCTTTTCTTGGGCGTGTGAGTGAGGTGGCGTTGGGCGCATCAGCAATTGGCGGAGTGTTTTATATCGCTGTTTATATGGTTGGTTTTGGGTTCAGTCAGGGTGCGCAGATACTCATCGGCCGCAGGAACGGCGAAAAAAATTACGCTGCTATAGGGCCAATATTCAATTCAGGTCTGGTCTTTAATTTTTTGATGGCCCTGATAATTTTTATCACATCTATTTTTTTTGTTCCTCATTTAATGAAATATCTGGTTAGTTCGCAACATGTGTACGTTGCTACAATTGAATTTCTGAACTGGCGTATTTATGGGTTTTTCTTTGCTTTTCTCACAACTGTTTTCAGAGCTTTTTTTGTGGGAATTACACGAACCCGCGTGTTGACTGTTTCAGCTGTTATTACTGCGTTGACGAACATATTATTCGGATATTTGCTTATTTTTGGAAAGTTCGGATTTCCGGAATGGGGAATAGCTGGTGCAGCTATGGCTTCTGTTTTGGCCGAATCGGCAGGTCTGATTTATTTGATTTTTGCTACTCTGAAACAAAAAGATATACATGTATTTGGCTTGTTTTCTTTCCGGAAGATCGAATTCGGAACCATTAAAAAGATTTTGGAACTCTCGGTTTTTATTATGTTCCAATATTTTATTTCCATTTCTACCTGGTTTATGTTCTTTATTTTTATTGAGCGATTGGGCGAGCGTCCCCTTGCTGTAACCAACATCGGGCGTAGTCTGTATGTGCTGCTTATGATACCCGGTTCGGCATTGTCCACTACTATTAGTACACTGGTGAGCAACATGATTGGCGAAGGTCACAAAGAGCAGGTTATGCCGTTTATGAAAAAAGTGACGGGCATTGCCCTTGCTATTGTTGTACCGATGATGGTTTTCACTTTTGCTTTTCCGCAGCTGTTTGCCCGGATTTATACCGATGATCCCGGTTTAATGCTGGCCTGTGTTCCTACTTTACGGGTTGTTTCTGTAGCAATGGTATTTTGCGGGATAGGCAGTATAATTTTTAATACTATTTCAGGAACCGGCAACACCCGCACAGCCTTTGTAATTGAGTTTTTCACGCTATTCTTCTATATCGGATATGTATATTATACTGCCATCATACTTCATAGTACTGTTGAAATTGTCTGGATGTCGGAGTTTGTTTACTGGATACTCATTGGTGGCCTGGGATTATGGTATCTGCTGAAAGGGAACTGGCGGAAAAAAGAGATATGAACTGCCCTCAGAAAATCTCTGAATGGTTAAATATGTAGATTGAACATAACTTTGCTAGTTCCAAAAATAATCTTTTTATTTTCTGTTGTTTCCGGCATTTCCACAAACCTTTTTATTATATTTGCATTAAATTCGAATTTATATTCGAAATAACTTGATTTGTTATAGTATAATTCTACTACCAGGTAGTCAATAGTTCCCTCTAAAATGGATTAGGGGCAGGTCATTTACTTATGAAAATACACAAAACCAGTTCCTTTCGCTATGGCGAAGACTTTCTAACCATCGATACAGCTCTAAAGCTCGCACGCAATGAAATTAATAGCGTTCTCACCCCTGAAACCATATCCCGTGTACAGGCCAATCGTGATGTGGTACTCAAAATTGTCCATAAGAAAAAAGTGGTGTACGGCATCAACACTGGCTTCGGTCCGTTGTGTACTTCGCTGATAAGCAAGGAAGATACCAAAAAGTTACAGTACAACCTGTTGATGAGCCACAGCGTGGGTGTGGGCAATTTTATCGATAAGGAAATTGCCAAACTGATGCTTATTTTGAAGCTTCACGCGCTTTGCAAGGGCTATTCGGGCGTGGCGGTGGAAACGGTGGAACGCATTCTCTGGCACGTTGAAAATGACATAATTCCCTGCGTTCCGGAGCAAGGTTCTGTGGGCGCTTCGGGCGATTTAGCTCCATTATCGCATTTATTTCTGCCTTTGATAGGAATGGGGAAAGTGTGGTATAACAATGAACAAGTTTCTATGGATGTTGTATTGAAAAAACTTGACATGAAACCAGTTGATTTAGGGCCGAAAGAAGGTCTGGCATTGATTAACGGCACACAGTTTATGGCGTCTCACGCTGTTTTGTTGCTTGAAAAACTTCAAAACTGTCTGGATCATGCTGATATTATCGCTGCTATGAACCTGGAAGCGATGATGGGTTCCATTAAACCTTTTGACGAAGAATTGCATCAGCTTCGTCCGCATTCGGGAGGAATTTATGTCGCATCGCGTATGAGGATGTTGCTTTCACACTCCGAGATAGTGAAATCGCACAAAAAATGCAACCGTGTTCAGGATCCGTATTCATTACGCTGTATTCCTCAGGTTCATGGCGCTTCGCGTAATGCCTGGCTGCATTTGAAAGAAACCATTCTCACCGAAATAAATTCCGTTACCGACAATCCGATTATTTTCAGCGAAGATAAAACCATCAGTGGCGGGCATTTTCACGGACAGCCCATTGCCTTGCCGATTGACTATGCCGGACTTGCAGCTGCCGAACTGGGCAATATATCAGACCGGCGCATCTACCTTTCGATGATGGAAAGTGTGCCTGGTTTACCAAAGTTGCTGATGAAACACACGGGATTGAACTCCGGTTTTATGATTTTGCAATACAGCACCGCAGCTCTGGTGAGCGAAAATAAATCGCTTTGTTTTCCGGCCAGTGCCGACAGCATTCCCACATCGCTTGGACAGGAAGATCACGTGAGTATGGGTTCGGTGGCAGTACGCAAAAGCCTTCGGATTGTGGAAAACCTGGAAAAAATTCTCGGTATCGAAATGATGTGTGCCGCGCAGGGATTTGATTTCCGGAAACCAATGAAATCAAACGTTCTGCTGGATGATATGCATGACTTAATCCGTGAACATATTTCATTTGCTGAGACTGACCGGCTGTTTTCTGAAGATATAGAAAATTCCATTAAACTAATACAATCCAAAGAAATTATCAAACGATTAAATGAAACCGCCAAAAAGCACCACATTCATCTGAAAAATGAAGATGATGAAGTGTTTGGGATATAACCATCTGCATATATGAACTACACCGAATTTCTTGAAACTTATGCTTCTCATCCGAGTTACCGGGCACCCCGCGGAAACAATCTGCACGCAAAATCGTGGCAGACGGAAGCACCTTTGCGCATGTTGCTTAACAACCTCGACCACGAAGTAGCCGAAGATCCTGAAAACCTGATTGTATATGGTGGTACAGGACAAGCAGCACGAAATGTGCAGGCAGTAAAAGATATTATCCGCTATTTGCTGGAGCTGGATGAAAATCATTCGTTGCTTGTACAATCCGGGAAGCCGATCGGGCTTGTTCGATCGCATCCGCAAGCGCCTCGTGTGCTTATTGCTAACAGCAATCTGGTTCCAGCCTGGGCAACATGGGAACATTTCGAAGAACTAAAAGCGCGCGGATTGATGATGTACGGACAGATGACAGCCGGAAGCTGGATTTATATCGGTTCGCAGGGAATTTTACAGGGAACGTACGAGACATTCGCCGAAGCGGGAAGGAAATATTTCAACGGGAATCTCAAACACCGCTGGATTTGTTCCGGTGGAATGGGCGGAATGAGTGGTGCTCAGCCATTGGCAGCAACAATGGCAGGTGCAGCTTACCTGGGAGTGGATGTTGACCCCGAAAGGATAAGAAAACGACTGGAAACACGTTACGTCGACAAGATGACGTACAGTTACGATGAAGCGGTGGAATGGCTGAAAGAAGCGGTGGAAAAGGGTGAAAACACCTCCATCGGATTGGTGGGAGATATCGGCGACACACTGGAAAAATTACTGAAAGACAACCTGGTACCCGATATTCTGACCGATCAGACATCGGCGCACGATCCGCTGAACGGTTATATTCCCAATGGACTGACACTTGAAGAAGCGTTGAAATTGAGAAAAATAAATCCTGAAGAATACAAAAACCGTTCGTTGAAAAGTATGGCCCGACACGTCGGTTTTATGCTCGAAATGCAGGAACGGGGAAGTGTAACCTTCGATTACGGGAATAATCTGCGTGAATTTGCCCGTCAGGGCGGCTGCGAAAATGCGTTCGGCTTTGAAGGTTTTGTACCGAAATTTATCCGTCCGCTTTTTTGCGACGGAAAGGGTCCGTTCCGATGGGCTGCACTTTCAGGCGACCCGGAAGATATTTTCACCACTGACCGCGCGTTAATGGAGCTTTTCCCCGAAAATACACATCTCATAAAATGGCTTAACGAAGCTCAACAGAAAGTGGCTTTTCAGGGTTTGCCGAGCCGCATTTGCTGGCTGGGCATGGACGAACGCGAAAAAGCGGGACTTCTGTTCAATCAGCTGGTTCGCGATGGGAAGGTGAAAGCGCCGATTGTGATTGGGCGTGATCACCTCGACTGTGGTTCAGTAGCTTCGCCAAACCGTGAAACAGAAGGAATGATCGACGGATCGGATGCTGTTTCGGACTGGCCATTGCTGAATTTAATGTCGAATACTGCCGGCGGAGCCACGTGGGTTTCGTTTCATCACGGTGGCGGCGTAGGTATCGGATATTCGCAGCATGCCGGAATGGTCGTTGTAGCCGATGGAACCGAACGGGCTGACGAATGTCTGCGCCGTGTGTTGTTTAATGATCCGGCCATGGGAATTTATCGCCATGCGGATGCCGGATATGAGCAGTCTATTGAAAACAGGAAAAAATTTAATCTTTGATATGAAACTCACAGGTCCTTTCACCCAGCTCCTGACCATGGACAATCTGCCTGAGCGGGGAAAATTATCAGATGATCAACTGGAAATTATTCCTAATGCTGGTATTTTGCATCAGGATGGAAAGATTGTAGCGATAGGGAATTTTGAGCAGCTGTGCAAGGAAAATCCGGATGCGAAAATTGAGTTTTTTGAAGGTGATTTTGTTTGTTTGCCCGGAATGATTGATGTTCATACCCACATTTGCTGGGCAGGTTCGCGTGCAGATGATTATGCCATGAGATTGGAAGGAAAGACCTATCTGGAAATTGCGGAAACTGGCGGCGGAATTTGGAGTACTGTGATGAAAACACGAGAATATAGTTTCGAAGAATTGGCAGCATTGACCGTTGAAAGGGCTGAAAAACTCTATCGGCAGGGGATTACAACCATCGAAGTAAAAAGCGGCTACGGACTTTCGATTGACGATGAATTAAAAATATTAAAAGCCATTCAGTTAGCCAATAAAAAAACAAACGCTGAACTGATCCCGACTTGTCTTGCTGCTCACATGAAACCGAAAGATTTTCCGGGAAACGAACGGGAATATTTGCAGTACATCATTGAAAATCTTCTGCCAGAAGTGAAAAAACAAAATCTGGCTATTCGTGTGGATATTTTCGTTGAAAAGGGAGCGTTTTCTATTACCGATGCAAAGTATTATCTTTCGGAAGCAAATAAAATGGGCTTTGATGCAGTAATTCACGGCGACCAGTTTTCTTCCGGTAGCGCTTCATTAGCAACAGGACTTCAAGCCGTTTCTATCGATCACCTGGAATATGCGGATGAAAGCGAAATTGAAATTTTAGCAAAAAGCGATGTCATGCCCGTAATCCTGCCGGGAGCGTCTATTGGTCTGGGAGAGCGATTTGCACCTGCAAGAAAAATGCTCGATGCAGGCTGTCCTCTCGTCATTGCCTCCGACTGGAACCCAGGCAGCGCACCGATGGGTGATCTGCTCACACAAGCTGCTATTCTTGGAGCGTATGAGAAACTCTCGATGGCAGAAACATGGGCTGCCCTGACATGCAGGGCTGCAAGAGCATTGAGAAGAAATGATATCGGTGTTTTGAAAAAAGGAAATAAAGCCGATTTTATCGTGTTTAAAACAGGGAATTTTAAAGAAATATTATATCAGCAGGGACAAATGAAACCTGCCCCCTAACCCCTTAAAGGGGGAATATTAGAGCATTTATCAGGATTTATATAAATCAAAAAAGATATTTAATATCAATCAAATAACTGATGAAATTAAATCAGTTGAGAATGTAAAACTAATTGATGTTGATCCGGGAAAGGCAACCAACCGCACGGTGGTAACTTTTGTCGGCGAACCAAATGCAGTGTGCGAAGCGGCATTTCGGGCAGTGAAAAAAGCAGCCGAACTGATTGATATGAGCAAACATCACGGCGAACATCCCCGGTTTGGTGTAACAGATGTACTTCCGCTTATTCCGATTAAGAATATCACGATGGATGAAACAGTGGAATTCGCCCGAAAATTAGGAAAACGCATTGGTGATGAACTTGGTATTCCGGGCTATTTCTACGAATTTGCCTGCACAGAGGAAAAACGTCGCAACCTGGCAGCTTGTCGTGCCGGTGAATATGAGGGTTTGCCGAAGAAACTAATAAATCCGGAATGGAAACCTGATTTTGGTCCTGCTGAATTTAATGAAACAGTACGTAAAGCAGGCGCAACGGCTCTTAGTGCACGAAATCTGCTGATTGCATACAATGTCAATCTGAAC
>JAFNAU010000109.1 GCA_017860335.1 Bacteroidota bacterium | reverse complement strand
ATGCGGCAAATTCAGCAGCTTCACCCCGAAAGCATTTGAAGCCATCAAAGAACTAGGAGTTACCCACATCTGGTACACAGGAATTATTGAACATGCCACCAAAACCGATTACAGCTCATTCGGTATTCGCAAGGATCATCCGGGCGTGGTGAAAGGAAATGCCGGTTCGCCGTATGCTATCAAGGACTATTACGATGTGAACCCCGACCTGGCCGATGATGTTCCCAACCGCATGGCAGAGTTTGAAGATTTGATCCGACGGACACATGACGCCGGACTGAAAGCCATTATCGATTTCGTACCTAACCACACAGCCCGTCAGTATCATTCCGATGCCAAACCCGAAGGTGTGCAGGACCTTGGAGAAACCGATAACCCGAAACTGGCGTTCTCGCCTCAGAACAACTACTATTATACTCCTGAAACCGCCTTTACCCCTTCGTTCGACACCGGCGGATATATCGAAATGCCCGCAAAAGCTACCGGAAATGACCAGTTCACTGCCTTCCCTTCGGAATATGACTGGTACGAAACTGTCAAACTCAACTACGGCGTCAACTACGTGGAAGGTATGAAAAAACATTTCGATCCGATTCCTGACACCTGGCTCAAGATGGTGGACATCCTGTGCTACTGGGCAGCCAAAGAAGTGGATGGCTTCCGGGTGGATATGGCCGAAATGGTACCTGTAGAATTCTGGGGCTGGGCAATTCCGTTTGTAAAAGCCATAAACCCGGATATTATCTTTATCGCGGAAGTATATCAGCCCGCCGAGTACCGCAACTATATCTGCAACGGTAAATTTGATTACCTCTACGATAAAGTGGGATTGTACGAAAAACTGCGTGGCATTATCAGTCGCAACGAACCTGCCCGCGATATCACCGCGCAGTGGCAAAACCTCAGTGGTATCGAAGACCGCATGCTCAATTTTCTCGAAAACCACGACGAACAACGCATCGCGTCCGGATTTTTCTGTGGCAGCGGAGTCTATGCCCAACCGGCCATGATTGTTTCGGCCACGCTCACACAATCACCGGTGATGATTTATATGGGTCAGGAACTCGGCGAACTGGGCATGGACAAGGAAGGCTTCAGCGGAATGGACGGAAAAACAACCATCTTCGACTACTGGGGCGTATCGTCCATTCAGGCATGGGCCAACGACGGGAAATTTGACGGAGCACTGCTTACCGGCGAACAGAAAGAACTTCGTGCTTTTTATCAGAAACTGTTGCAGGTGAGCATGAACGAAAAAGCAATCACGGAGGGTGTAATGTACGATCTGGAGTTTGCCAACTTTGGTAATCCGAATTTTAATACCCACGAGCAATTTGCCTATTTCAGAAAACATAAAAAAGAATTACTTTTGTGCGTCGTAAATTTTCAGGATAAAAACGTCGGAATGGAGATAAATATTCCCTCTGAAGCATTTCAATACCTGAATCTGGTGGAAGACGAATTTTACAGTTCGGAGAATTTGCTCAACAGCGATGAAGATTTTCCGGTTCAGCTGCTCTCGTCGCAAAGTCCTTATCGGGTATTTATGCCAGCCTGGTGCGGAAAAATACTGAAACTGAAGAAAAAGAAAATTTCCTGAGGACAATAAGACAGAAGACTAAAGACAAATATAAAAATCAATAGTCAGTAGTCAAAAGACAATAGAACAAAGATAAGAGACAAAAGAATATCATAACATTAAAAAAAAAATTATGAGTAAAATTGAAAAAATCGTAGCCCGCGAAGTACTTGACTCCCGCGGAAATCCTACAGTAGAAGTAGATGTTACACTCGAATCGGGTGTTGTAGGCCGTGCTTCCGTTCCATCGGGTGCATCAACCGGCGAAAATGAAGCTATCGAACTTCGCGACGGTGACAAAAAACGTTACCTGGGTAAAGGCGTACTGAAAGCCGTAGAAAATGTAAATAAAGTGATTGCTCCTGCCCTCATCGGCGAATGCGCGCTGCAACAACGCAAAATAGACAAAGCGATGATCGCTCTGGACGGAACAAAAACAAAATCGAACCTCGGTGCCAACGCTATCCTCGGCGTATCACTGGCTGTTGCCAAAGCTGCTGCCAGCTACCTCGACATGCCGCTGTATCGCTACATTGGCGGAACAAACACATTCACTCTGCCTGTTCCGATGATGAACATCATCAACGGTGGTTCACACTCCGATGCTCCTATCGCTTTCCAGGAATTCATGATCCGTCCGGTAGGCGCTTGCTGCTTCCGCGAAGGCCTGCGCATGGGTGCTGAAGTTTTCCACTCACTGAAAAAAGTATTGCATGACAAAAACCTGAGCACCGCTGTAGGTGACGAAGGTGGTTTCGCTCCTACCCTGGCTGGCGGAACTGAAGAAGCATTAGAATCAATCCTGCTGGCTATCCGCAATGCAGGTTACGAACCCGGAAAAGATGTAATGATCGGGCTGGACTGCGCTTCCTCAGAATTCTACAAAGACGGTATCTACGACTATACCAAATTCGAAGGCGCTAACGCTAAAAAACGTACTTCAGCAGAACAGGTGGATTACCTGGCTGAACTCGTTGCCAACTACCCAATCGACTCAATCGAAGACGGTATGGCTGAAGGCGACTGGGACGGATGGAAACTGCTGACCGACAAACTGGGAAAGAAAATCCAGCTTGTAGGCGACGACTTGTTTGTAACCAACGTAGAATACCTGAAAAAAGGTATCGACATGGGTTGCGCCAACTCTATCCTTATCAAGGTTAACCAGATTGGTTCGCTCACCGAAACTCTCGACGCTATTGAAATGGCACACCGCGCCGGTTACACATCAGTAACTTCACACCGCTCGGGTGAAACCGAAGATGCTACGATCGCCGATATCGCTGTAGCTACCAACTCCGGACAAATCAAAACAGGTTCATTGAGCCGCTCCGACCGTATGGCCAAATATAACCAGCTTCTCCGCATCGAAGAAGAACTGGGCGACCTGGCTGCTTACGGATGGAAGAAATAAGAGCCTCTCACTAAATCCCTCTCCTGAAAGAGAAGGAACTGAAGACCGGTTTTCTGAAAAGAAAACCGGTCTTTTATTTGATAGCAGGACTTAAAGATCGTTACTGGTAGAATTCCAGCGTTGTGAAAACTACGTCAGAGCTTTGACGGAAAAATTCAAGACTTGTAAAAAATGCGTCAGAGAGGTATTAACGGAACTGAATCTTACCTTTTGTTCTGTTTTCATCATAGAGACAGCTTCTCTTCGGGAGTAACGATCTTCGCTACAATTAACAATGTTTTCGGATATATTTAATTTTTTCAATAACAATAAAATTGAAAGCTTGTTAAATAAAAAATCTTTAATAAATTTACGGTTCTAATACTTCCACCGGAAACATAACTTTTCTATTTCCAAAGATCACAGGAACATACGAGATAAAAACAACAACGGAAAGAAACAAATCACGATTGGGGAATTTGAGCAAATTGAAATCTGTTGGATAAATTGATGTCTAAGCAAATTAACAAACTGGACATGTGCACTATGCATTTATTATTCTAAAATAGAATTTATTATATATCAGATAATTATAATATTGAAACAAACAACTAAAGTCAAAATATGTGCACCTGAGGTGAACAGACACAGATGTTAGGCGGCATTATAAAAAACAAAAAAGATGGAAGTATTTAGACAAGTAACAGCGAATAATTTGACTTTGAAAGACTATCCTTTTTGGAAAGAATTGGCTATGGAAGCCTATCTTTTAGAAAACGAGGAAATTTTAAAACTCGACAAAGAAAACTTCAATGACGTGACAGTTCTTGACGCTGAAATTGCATTGAAACAAGGAAGAAAAACTGGTGATGGTCGAATCGACATTTTAGTAAAGTACTCAGCTGAATACATTGGAATTGTTGAACTGAAAATAAACGAAATCAACGAATTTAGCTTGAGGCAATTAGAAGATTACATAGACCAGAAAGACCAGATTTTACAGTACGACAAAGAATATTGGACAGAAAATGTAAGTCCAAAATGGGTTGGTGTTTTAGTTGGGACAGACATTTCAAACGAATTAATAGATAAACTAATCGCAGGTTACGAATACAACGGAGTACCAATTGCTGGAATGACAATTAAACGCTTCCGAAGCTCAGAAAATGAGATATTTGTAATTTCAGACACATTTTTCAAGTTCAAATATATGAGCAAGGACTATTCTAAATTCTATTTTAACGGACAAGAATATAACAAAGGAAGGTTAGTAAATGCGGTTATTCGACACTTTGTTGATAACAAACCAGAAACAACTTTTTCCGACTTAAAACAAGAATTTCCAAACTCAATTCAAGGGAACTTCGGCGTATTTGACACAAAAGCAATTGCAGACGGAATTTTTCAGAACTCAGGGCGGAAAAGACACTATATTAATCCTGACGAAGAAATAAAATTGGCAGACGAAACAATTTGCACTTGTACACAGTGGAATTTGGAGAACATAAAAGCGTTTATAAATCGAGCGAAACAACTCGGACTGAAAATAGAAATCAAATAACGCCCCCCTAACACACGCTCGTATGTTCATTGGCTGACTTGACGTGCATTTAGCGGTCTTTGCTCCCACATTCACTTTGTCGCTGTGTGACAAAGTGAATACGCCCGCAAACCGCCCGTGTCCATAGCCTCGGTCGTTAGCAGCTGTGCAATGAAAGATTCGCACAACGGTAAATTTTAAAATTATGAGAACAAATTATCTTATTAAATTATTTTTTGGTTCTTTCTTATACTTCATATTCTATGTAATCTTATTTGTATGTGCTGGTCGATTAAATTATTGGCAAGGGTTGGTTTATGTTTTGATCGGACTTATTATGTATGTGTTATTAAAATACACTGATTTGAGGATAGATTCTGAATTATTAAAAGAGCGTTCAAAGATTGGAGAAAATACTAAGGATTGGGATAAGATTATATTGGGATTAATTTTACTCGTTAAAATATCAATGTGCATAGTTGCTGGACTCGATTCTGGCCGTTATCATTGGTCGCCAGACTTTCATTGGAGCATATATCTTTTAGGAATAATTCTAACAGCGATAGGACAATTAATATTTCTTATTGCTCAAAAACAGAATAAGTTTTTCTCGAGTACAGTAAGAATCCAAGCCGATAGACAACATATTGTTTGTGATACAGGATTATATAAGATAGTTCGACATCCTGCTTATATGAGTTCAGTAATTGAATCTCTTGGATTTCCATTACTTTTTGGTTCATTATGGAGTGTCATACCGATATGTGTTTTAATTATACTATTGTTTGTTAGAACAAATTTAGAGGATAGAACATTAAAGAATGAATTGAAGGGTTATCTCGAATATTCGGAAAAAACTCGATATAAGATTATTCCTTATGTATGGTAATGATTTAAAATTATAAATATGCACAGTTGCTAACACGCAATATAGCCAAAAAGGGCATTTCTGGTATACGTAGTTCATCACCTGCATCAATTTCATTGTATCTTGATAGTGACGTTCTCCGCACTCCCTTTCAGACCATATTGCCAACGTTAGGGGGCAATATTAAAAAAAGGAAATGAACGTCATAGAAGAAACACAAATTTTGTTAGCCAAAAAACTATTTTTTGGATTTGATAGCCAAAAATATGTTGATTGGGCGATAGATTTATTGTATGCAGACTTTGAATCTGAGAGTTTAATTATACTCGCAGGTCTAAACGGCTATGACACCGAAGAAAAGGAAGAATACTTTTGGAAAAGTATTGAAGAATTACAAATTGACATTAAAAAATCTGACTATGAATTAATTGAAAACTATGCATTATTTACTGCCAGACAAGTTGTCGAAAACAAATTAAAAGCACTTGATGGTTTAAATATAATGCTTGATATTGTAAGAGCGACTGACCATGACGCTAAATACATACAATTTTCAGACATTGATGAAGATATTGATTATTTGAATCATTGCGAACAGACAATTTTCAATTCAGGTTTAAAAAAAGACAACATAGAAGAATACATAAAAAATGAATTTGCACTATTAATTGAAATTGAGACTTTAGAGTTAGACAATAGCATATTCGAAAAATCTATTTGCAATAAATGTGGTTTAATTGAGAAACCAAAACTGAAGACTAGAAGAAAGTTCTTTGCTTCGACAACTTATCAAATTTGGGTTTGCGGAAATTGTGGTTCTGACAAGATAGAACATTTCAGCTCACAGACAGGAAAAAAAAGAATAATTGAACGACTGAAACAAGACAAAAAAACATACACATAACACACGCCTATGGCCACAGGCGGACTGACGTGCATTTAGCGGTCTTTGCTTCTGCATTCTCCTCGCTGTCGCAGGCTGTGACCTGTTTCATAACAAGTTAAGAAATTTACACATAGCACATATTGCAAATCCCCGCCAGCGGGTATCTTCAAAGCGGATGGTAAATACATTACTGTCCGCTTTCTGTTTTATGTTATGGCTGCCATTGTGTCTGTTGGCAGTTATCAGACACCGACTTAACAGGATTTCGAAAAGCTGTCAGGCCTTAATTAAAACAACTTCTTATTATTCAATAGTTCGGTAAAAGTTATTTAACTTTATGCTGCAATAGTGCCGTAAAATAGAAGCTCTTTGACATTCTGGTTATTTTTGAGTACGTTTGGT
>JAFNAU010000108.1 GCA_017860335.1 Bacteroidota bacterium | reverse complement strand
AGTGGAAACAAAAAGCAAAACATTTATCTGTAAGCAGTAAAAAACAAGTAGCCTGACCACCAGGCACTTCTAAAAACAAATCTATGTACAAAATATTATTCAATAAGTATCTAACTTATATAATCTCCAATGTGTTTCAGTTATTACTTGATTTTTTTTAATAGCTCGGCATTTCTTAAAATATACATCATGTGATTGGGGTCGGCTTTATTCACCTTTAGTGTCCCTTTCAGCTCAATGTATTTGTCCGTTCGCAGGTATTTGAAGTACGTTTCACCCGATTTTGTCCATATTTCCATTACCGTTTCGGGTCCGGCACCGTTGCAAAAGAAACACATATTCGATGGATTTGCCGATAAGGCAAACATTTTTGCATCTATATCTATTGGCACATAAAAACCTCTGATTACTATAGATTTTCCATCTAACGCTATTACTTCTTTGCTGAATTTAGGTAACTTATATGTCCCACCCATAGACGGAATATATGCTGAATACCAGCTTACTTTAGCTAACTGCTGCCAGTTTACTACTTGTTGCGCATTAGCTAAACCGCAAAAAGTTAACGCAGTTATAAACAACCATTTTTTCATTCGGCTAAAGTTGTTGAAAGATTGGTGTGAGTGGCTTTAATAGACGGAATTATGGATGCAGTAAATCCCAGTATTAAGCTGATACAAAGCAATAGAATATCATCTGCCAGACTAAAATAAGAACCGAATCCATAATGAAAATTATTTTCAGTGTATATAGAAATTACATAAAGTAATCCACGACTAAGAATCGTGCTTACAACAAATCCACCAAACGATATAAGTAATCCTTCGAGTAACATCATGCTGAAAATAGTCCTTTTTCTTCCTCCCAATACACGAATCAGGGCAATTTCGTATTTGCGTTCTTTCATTGAACTGTATAGCGAGATGAAAATGCTAAAAGCCGAAATCAGAATAATCAGATAAGCAATTAAATGCACTGACTGTATTCCAATACCCATTAGCGAATATAGTCGGTTTATTTCTATAGCAGGCGAAGCTGCCTGCATGTTGGTTTCCTGATTGATATGACGTGGTAACTGTAATGCTGCCATCGGATTTTTATAAAATACAAGCAAAGATGTTATTTCTTTTTCGTGCTCTTCGTCATCATGGTGATGTTCTTCTGCATGTTCATCATCTTCTTCGGCAGTTGTTTCATTGTGATGGTGGTGGTGGTGTATTTGCCAAACACTGCTGATGTTGGTAAGTATCAGCTGGTCGAGAACAGTACCCGATGGAGCATAAATCCCGGTCACATGGTATTGAAATTCGTTGTGGACGTCGTTACTTTCTGGGATAAAACCATGGACACCTGCAAATTTGTCGCCAATTTTAAGATTGCTCTTATCTGCAACCTTTGAACCGATACACACTTCCATATCTGAGCTCCATAACTTCCCGGTTTTCAGTTGTGCCTTGTAAATCAATGGATAATCAGCAGTTGTTCCAACAATTCTGAAACCATTGTAATTATCGCCCAAAGCCATCGGAATGGTTTTCTTTACCAATGGATTTTTCCCTATTTGTTCTGCTTCTGTCAGTTTAATGTTTCCGGTGGGGTAATCTACATGGTATATGGTTGACAATACAAGTTGTAACGGACTTCCTTTGGCTCCAACTACTAATTGTATGCCGGCTGCGTTTTTTTCAAGCTGTTCGCTCATTTGCTTTTGGAGTAGCAGCAGAAATGAAATGATAAACAGGCCGGTGGCAACCAGCAAAATGTTGAGAGCGGTGTTCATTGGTTTTGCCTGAATGTTTCGTAGGCTTAGTTTTACTATATTCATTGTTTTGCTTGATGAAGTTGTACCTGCTTGCCAAAAAAAGATGAAAGACGTTGGTCGTGGCTTACTACTATCAGCAAGCTCTGGTTCGAATGAGCTACGCTTCTAAGCAATTCTATAACTTCCATGCAGTGCTTGTCGTCCAGACTTGAAGTTGGTTCGTCAGCCAGTATTACCGATGGTTGGTTTAAAACAGCACGTGCAATGGACAATCGTTGCAATTCACCCTGACTCAACTCATTCATTTTTGCATGTTGTTTGTGTGCAATGTTCAACCTGTCCAGTAATTGTTTAATCTCATGCTTATCCACCTGTTTCCCACTTAACCACGCACTTAACGATAGATTTTCAGTTACATTAAGCGATTTTACAAAATGATGTTTCTGAAAAACAATCCCTATTTCACGTCCCCTGTACTTATCTATTTCGCTTGCATTTAAACCATTAATATCTAATTTGTTAATGAAAATATTGCCGGCCGTTGGAGTTAGCATTCCGGCAAGTAAATGAAGAAAAGTTGTTTTTCCACAGCCCGACTCTCCACGAATAAGCCATTGTTCGTTATCATTAAAAACACTATCCGGATAGACAAAGCTATTTTGGGAGTTGTATGCAAACTGTAGATTTTTTATCTGAATCATTTTTTTTGTTTTTAATGCAACAAAAGTAGAAAATATTACCTATATTTGCAACATTGTTTCATTTGAAATAATAGTTCAATAACTTAAATATCATTAAATATCCATCAAAACAATATGAATGACATTGAAAGAATACCGGTTACCATCATCACCGGTTTTTTAGGTTCAGGCAAAACCACTTTACTCAACAATGTGATAGAGAAATATACCGGAAAAAAATTTGCTATTATCGAAAATGAATTTGGTTCAGTGGGGATTGATGGAGCATTAATAGTGGAAGAAGGCAATAATATTTTTGAATTAAACAATGGTTGCATTTGCTGTTCGCTTAACGATGATTTTTATACAACGATTAGCCAGCTGTTAGAGAGTGAATTGGAGTTCAATCACTTGCTGGTGGAAACAACTGGTATTGCTAACCCAGACTCAGTAATAAATGCTTTTCTGCTTTCGGAAGAAATAGTTGAACGCTTTATTATTGATAGTGTAATATGCGTTGTGGATGCTGAAAATATGGAAGATATGATGGAAATTCAGCCCGAAGTGATAAAACAATTGGCTGTAGCCGATATAGTACTGATAAATAAAACAGACTGTGTGCAACCGAATTATGTACATCAACTCAGAAACATAATAGCAGGCTTAAATTTTTCCGCATCTATTTATTCGGTTCAACAGGCTGATATATCGGAAATTGATTTACTGGATATTTTTTGTTTTTCGCCTGAATCGGTGGAAATGACAACTCATAAATTTATCAGAATTAAACCTCATACAGCTATTGATGCACCTCCTTCGTCGTTATTGATAAGTAACATAAAACCTCAACATAAACATGAAATATCCTCAGAAGGATTTTATTTTGAAGGAAGTTTTAGTTTCGAGCGTTTTAGCCTCTGGATTCAGAATTTTATGTACCTGAATAGTGAAACGATTTATCGGGTAAAAGGTATTCTCAGTTTTGATGGAATGCCCGAGAAATTTACTTTTCAGGCGGTGCGAACCACTTATCTTTTTGATTATAACGAAGAGTGGAAAAATGAGATGCGTTACATTAAAATCGTATTCATTGGGAAAAACATAAACCCTGCCATATTGGAAGCAAGTCTGAAGGATCTATTGGTTATCCATCAGGATAATGTTGTTGAAAACTCAGAGATTTAGTTTAGAGAACTATCGAGATATAACATTGAGTGTTTTTATATCTCCAATTCATTAATCACAATTAAAAAATTATTAAACAATGGAATTTCAAAATTTATTTTTTGCAGTCATAGCCATGTTAGGCTATGTGATATTACAATCGTTATTTATTCTGGGAGTCAGAATTGCCGCTGACGGCAGTACTGAAAAACTACCAAATGGAAAAGATAAGGACAGTGAAATGATTCTGTATCCGATTCTTAAATTTTTATGCAGAACAAAGAAAGTTCCTATTTATTATATTGGAGCACAATTAGATGCACTGCTAAAACAAATTAAGCGAGAGAATCCGGAATTTAACTTTACAATAGTTGGAGAAATGATTAGCTTACAAGATACTCACGATATAAAGGCATTTGAAAATACTCTATATAACCTGAATCCGAATGTTATAATTGACCTCAACCAAGATAATACCTTTAAATTGTATATTGTTGACGAGGTTTTTGTCGTCAATAAATATCTGCGGAAGCCGATTATTCAGTGTCCGATTTGTATGTCATCTTTTTGGAGCATATTTAGCTATTGGATACCAATGATCTATCTATTCGGAACTCCTTTATGGCTATTTTACCTTGGCTTTGCCAATATTTGTATCCTTGCATCACTTAATTGGCTGATATGGATAAAAGGTAATGTAGCCAGAGCACAATTGTTGAAACATTAATTTAAAAAAGAAATATGCAAAAAAAGAAAATACCTGTTACCGTGCTGAGTGGATTTCTGGGCGCGGGTAAAACCACTTTGCTTAACCATATTCTCAATAACCGTCAGAATATGAAAGTGGCTGTGATTGTGAATGATATGAGTGAAGTGAACATAGATAGTCAGTTGGTCGAGAATGAAACCGTACTATCACGAACTGAAGAAAAGTTGGTCCAAATGAGCAATGGTTGTATTTGCTGTACCTTGCGCGACGATTTGGTGCAGGAAGTATATAGATTGGCCGAAAACGGTAAATTCGATTACTTGCTGATAGAAGGAACCGGCATTGCCGAGCCATTACCCATAGCGCAAACTTTCAGTTATCCATTTGAAGATGCAGGCATCGATTTGACAAAAATAACCCGACTCGATACTTTGGTAACAGTAGTAGATGCCCTGAATTTTGACCACGACTATATGTCATACGATTTATTGGCGGACAGGGAATTAGTCGAAGAAGAGGATGAAAGAACCATTGTAGATTTATTGACCGATCAGGTTGAATTTGCGAATATTATTATTATCAACAAAGCAGATTTGTCATCGCCTTACAAGCTGGAAGAAATAAAGAGGGTATTACGAAAGTTAAACCCCGAAGCCAGAATAATTACGAGTATTTACGGTAAAGTTGCTCCCTCGGAAATTCTGAATACAGGCTTGTTCGATTTTGATAAAGTATCTAATAGTGCTGGATGGCTCAAGGAGCTGGAAACCGAACATATTCCTGAAACTGATGAATACGGTATAGGTTCGTTCGTATATCGCAATCATCGTCCTTTTCATAAATTGCGTTTCGAAGATTATGTCAACAATCGATGGCACAGTGGTATTTTGCGAAGCAAAGGTTTTTTTTGGATGGCCGATTTCCCTAACGATGCTTTGCTTTGGAGTCAGGCTGGTCGCATGTCTAACATACAGAAAGCCGGTTCCTGGTGGGCGGCCTTCACTATCAAAGAGCGGAATCAGCATCCTTCTTTTCAAGCTAATGAAGAGTACATTATGGGAAAATGGGACAAACGTTTTGGTGACCGACTCAACGAAATAGTCCTGATAGGTCAGGATATGAATGAAAAGAAAATTTGTGAGGAGTTGGACAAATGTCTTTGTACAGACGAAGAATTAAAAAGGTTGAATTTATAAATGAATAAATATGATAACTTGGATATACGTTATTGGAGCAACATTGTTGGTAAGCATTGTGTCAGTTGTAGGGATTGTTTTTTTGTCATGGAATAAAGACAGACTGCAAAAAATTATTTTTATTCTGGTAAGTTTGGCTGTTGGGGCTTTGTTTGGCGATGCATTTCTCCATCTTATACCGGAAAGTATTGAACTGCATACTAATCCACATACCACAGGAATTCTGGTAATTGTCGGTATTCTGTTTTTTTTTACACTGGAGAAGTTTCTTCTTTGGCGCCACGATCATCGCGTATCCAGTCCTGAAAACGACATAAAACCATTGGGTTATATGAGTTTGATGGCTGATGGGTTTCATAATCTGATTGATGGGGTTTTGATAGGTGCATCGTTTATGGTGAGTCCCGAACTGGGATTTACGACCACAGTGGCTATTGTACTGCACGAAATTCCACAGGAAATTGGTGATTTTGGCGTGTTGACTCATTCCGGGTTTTCGGTACGTAAAGCGATATGGCTGAATCTTGTAACAGCACTCACAGCTGTATTGGGTGCAGTATTGGTTTTGTTACTTGGTTCACAAATTGAAAATATTATTAATTATATTGTACCAATTGCTGCCGGTGGATTTATTTATCTCGCTGGAAGTGACTTAATTCCTGAATTAAAAAAAGAAAACAGTATTGGTAAGTCACTTTTGCAATTTTTGTGTATACTCAGTGGTTTAGGGTTAATTTTATTGTTTCACTTTATGTCACATTCGCATCATTAATTTTGTGTGTTATAAATTATATGTGAGACTGTGTTGATTGTTTTTCAGCACAGTCTCACTTTTTTGTACCTCACAATGGTGAGTTGAATAGATAAAAATACCCATATATGCTGATTGAATCAATTCGTTAAACACACTTTCTTTGCATTAAAAAAAGAACAGTGTTCATTTTATGCAGACAAAAAAAGAAAACATCAGACAGCAAATTTTAGAAATAGCCCGCGATGAATTTACTATGCATGGATTTAAAGATACATCCATGCGGGTTATTGCACTAAAAGCAGGGATTACCTTAAGCAATATCTATAATTATTTTAGAAACAAAGATGAAATATTCAGAGAAATACTTTACCCACTCATTGGTGCAATTGAAAAAACACTATCAGACCATA
>JAFNAU010000107.1 GCA_017860335.1 Bacteroidota bacterium | reverse complement strand
GTAACAACTTCTGGCTCAGCGGGCACACCGGTAAGTATTTCCGGAACGATAGAAGTAACGCAGTCGGGTGGGGGCTCATCGTTTATTCACAACTTTACCACCGATGGCAAAAACAGCACTTTCTATACCATTACAGGTAATCTTTCAATCAGTTACGGAACGCTAAGTTATAATAATCTTTCTCTGACACAGTGTCTGAAAATGGAAACAGGTACTAATATCTCATTCACAACACTGGAAAAATCCACTTTAACGCTGGTCTTTAATAAAGCCTATACCGGCACTATAAAAATAGATGGAGTGACTTTTACACCTTCTAATACTGAAGGTCTGGTTACAATTAGTTCGCTGCCTGTAGGGTCGCACACTATCCTGAAAGGCTCTGGTGCGAGTTACCTTTTCTATATGAGTGTGGTTTCCGACAGTGCTTCTGAAATTGAAAGTCCTGAATATTTGAAAATTTCATTCTTTCCAAATCCGGTTACCGATAAACTGAATATCGTTTCTGCTTCTCTGCTGCTTAGTGTGCAGATTTTTACACTCAGCGGACAAATGATTCACCAGTTAGACAAGAATGTATCACAAGTGGATTTAAGTCATTTGCCACAAGGGAATTACATTGTCAGACTTGTTACAGTAGACGGAGCGGTTTCAAAACGAATTATTAAGGAATAAATTTTTCTAGAAAATATGAGAACATCATTCACTATCGTTATTATAAGCTTATTGTTTTTTACTCTGAATCTTCAGGCTCAGCTCTCCCAAACCTGGATATCGGATTTAGGCAATGGCAAGTTCAAAAATCCAGTTCTGAATGCGGATTATTCCGATCCGGATGTGTGCGGGGTAGGCGATGACTACTTCATGACTGCATCAAGTTTCAATTGTGTGCCTGGTTTGCCAATTCTTCATTCCAATGATCTGGTCAACTGGAAGCTCATCGGACATGCACTTAACCGTCTGATACCTGAAGAAGTTTACACACATCCGCAGCACGGCAATGGAGTTTGGGCGCCTTCCATCCGTTTTCACAACGATGAATTCTACATATATTATCCCGACCCTGATTTTGGCATTTATATGCTGAAAGCAAGAAATGCAGCTGGTCTCTGGTCAGACCCGGTGTTGGTCAAAGCCGGTAAAGGATTGATTGATCCTTGTCCGCTCTGGGATGACGACGGACGTGTTTACCTGGTTCATGCCTATGCCGGAAGTCGTGCCGGAATAAAAAGCATCCTGGCTGTGGCTGAAATGAATGCTGACGGAAACCGGGTCATTACTCCAAGCCGTACTGTCTATGATGGTCACGAAGTCGATCCAACCATTGAAGGGCCAAAATTCTATAAACGAAACGGCTACTATTATATTTTTGCTCCGGCAGGTGGCGTAGCAACGGGCTGGCAGGTGGTGCTGAGATCTCAAAACGTGTACGGTCCATATGAACGGAGAGTGGTGATGGCTCAGGGAAAAACCGGTGTCAACGGGCCACATCAGGGTGCATGGGTGGAAACACGGCAAGGTGAAGACTGGTTTATTCATTTTCAGGACAAAGGTGCCTTTGGCCGTGTTGTTCATTTGCAACCGATGATTTGGAAAGACAACGGATTTCCGGTAATTGGTGTAGATAAAGATGGTGACGGATGCGGTGAGCCTGTAGCTGAGCACAAAAAACCAAAAATTGGAGGCAATTTCGTAAAAAATACTCCTGTCGAAAGCGATGAATTTAATTTCGGTGAGTTTGGTTATCAGTGGCAGTGGCATGCCAATCCGCAGGACTGGTGGAGCTTTTTGGATGCTCAGAAAGGTATTCTGACGTTGTTTTCTGTACCGTTACCGGATAATTATAAAAACCTGTGGGACGTTCCGAATTTATTGCTTCAGAAATTTCCTTCAGATAAATTTACATCGACCGTTAAATTTAATTTCATCCCGGACGGACGGTTTGACGGCGAAAGGGCAGGTCTTGTCATAATGGGAATGGATTATGCATCGCTTTCCATCGAAAAAACGAAGGAAGGTTTATCGATTTCACAAAATGAGTGCATCGGTGCCGAGAAAGGAAACGCGGAGATAAAAAATGAAACGTTATCTACTGAAAAATCAGTGGTGTTCTTCCGGGTGAATGTAACTCCGGATGCCATGTGTTTCGGCAAACCGTTCAAAGCCCGTGAAGGAAAATGGATTGGAGCAAAAGTGGGCGTTTTTTGTTCGAGACCCGTGAAAAATAACGATGGCGGCAGAATTGAAATTGACTGGTTCAGAATAAGTAATAAATAATCGACTTGGTAATGTTACGCAAACTTACATTATATATACTTTTCACTGGCTTTTGTGCTGTCATTTCAGCTCAAAACAGAACAATTTCACCTGTTCCCCGAGATACAAGTTATACTTTGTACAGTACTTTGATTAAAATCCGGAAGAATTATCCGGATGCAAGATTGGTTTCTCCAGCCATTCCCCGCGATATTATTACTTATAAAAATATAATTTACAAAACTATCCCTCAAACACCTTATGAAAAACGGGAGTTATATTTAAACATTTACAGGCCTTCAAAAACCGGCAAACTTCCGGTAGTTCTGCTCATTCACGGTGGCGGATGGAGTTCAGGATCACCTCAGTTGCAGCAGTCGATTGCTGTTAGTCTGTGTATGAAAGGATTTGCAGCAGTTACTGTTGAGTATCGTTTGTCGCCCGAAGCAATTTATCCGGCTGCAGTCGAAGACTTGAACGATGCCCTGGTTTGGGTTAGCACTAATGCCCGAACTTACCGTTTCGACAAAAATAAAATAGCCGTTGAAGGATGTTCTGCCGGTGGTCAGCTGGCAACTTTGCTCGGCATGAGGAATAAAGATCGTTTGATTCGGGCAGTGATAAATATCGACGGAATTTCCACTTTTATGGATCAGACAACCATTGACCGGGCTGAAAATTTCCGCAAAAACGGTGGAAAAATGCCTGCAGATATGCAGTGGCTTGGTGGAACTATGTCCGAGAAGCCCGAAGTGTGGAAGGATGCGTCTGCCGTTTATTTTGTAAACAGACATTCTGCGCCGGTTTGTTTCATCAACAGTTCTCTGCCGCGTTTTCACAACGGACGTGATGAGTTAATTGGTAAGCTTAAAAAATACAATATCTATTCCGAAGTTCATACTTTTGAGAATTCACCTCATTCGTTTTGGTTGTTTGATCCCTGGCACCAACCTACCATTGATTATGCCTCTGATTTTTTAATGAAAGTATTTTCCGTGAAGAAAAATCACTAACCATCCGGGTTCGTAACAAATACTTTGATTGTATCTGTTTCAGTTTGAATGGTAATATTATTCCGGGATTTTTGTGAACTATATATTGGAAAGAGCAAGGGAGGAAGTTCGTAAAAAACGAAAAACCGCATTGTTACTTGTTGAGAAAACTCCTATAAATAGGATTTGAGGCATTGGTTCTTTCTGTAATCTGCTGTCCCGACGTATCGGAATACCTTGCGGCGCAGCCCGCCATTAAAAACCGTTTGTTACTCATATAAAAATTCTGTTGAGTTTTCCAATCTCTGAACAATGCGGTTCACAAATATAATACTTTTATCACAACAAAGGTTCATTTTCGCGTTAATTTTTTTGTTAATTGTTGATACTAATCTGTATATAAATTGCTTCTGAACGAAATATAAGCTAAAAAAACAGACAGATTATTTCGGTATATGAAAGAAAAACTTTACTTTTGTGGTTCAAAAATAATTAATAATAAATCATAAAATATTTATGTCGAAAAAAGTAGTAGAATCTGCAGAACTTGAAAATGTGGGACGTGCTTTAAGTTCATCGGAAGCATTTATTGAAAAATACCAAAAACAAATTCTGATCGGTGTTGGTATTGTGGTACTTGTCGTGTTAGCTGTCATGGCTTTCAATAACTTTTATCTGAAACCAAGAGAAGTTGCGGCAGAAAATGCCATGTACAAAACTCAGGAATACTTTGCAGTAGATTCTTTTAAAGTTGCGCTTGATGGCGACGGTAAAGATGTGATGGGCTTCAAAGAAATTGCATCGGAGTACGGAATGACTGCAAGTGGCAATCTGGCTAATGCATATACAGGAATTTGTTATTATAAACTGGGTAAATATCAGGATGCTGTAAAATACCTGACACAATACGATGCTGAAGATGATTTCTTCAAAACTACTATTATCGGATTAACGGGCGATTGCTATGCCGAGATGGGAGAAACGGGTAAAGCTCAGGATTATTACAGCAAGGCTGTTGCTGAGAAGAATGACCTTAGCCCAATCTACCTGAAAAAAGCCGGTATCCTCTACGAAACAAAAGGGCAAACTGCCGAGGCAGAAAAAATGTATCTTCAGATAAAAAATGATTATCCGAAAAGCATGGAAGCTGGTGATATTGATAAATACCTGGCCCGGGTACAAAAATAAAATTTTATTAAGCAATATATGTAAAGCTGCTTTCTGGTTCGGATAGCAGCTTTATTGTTAAATATCCTAATAATCAATTACAAATACATCAGATTATGGCTACGCAGTACCACAATTTATCGACTTACGATCCGGATCTTATGCCCGTCAAGGCAAAAGTTGCCGAACAGAAATACGCCATTGCGGTGGCTGAATGGAATCCGGATATAACCGAAGCTTTACTCGATGGAGCTGTAAATACTTTGCTTGAGAACGGAGCATTGATAGAAAATATTACAATCGTTCATGTTCCGGGTACTTTTGAGCTTAGCTTTGCAGCCAAACGATTTTATGAAGAATATTTCCAAACCGATGGAGATGACAAAACACATAAATACTCAGCTATCATCGTACTCGGGTGTGTCGTACAGGGCGAAACACCACATTTCAATTATGTTTGTCAGGGTGTAACAGCAGGTATCACCGAACTCAATATCCGTCCCGATGGTTGTCCGGTTATTTTCGGTGTGCTGACTACCAATACATTACAACAGGCAAAAGACCGTGCGGGTGGAATACATGGAAATAAAGGGGACGAAGCCGCAATTACTGCCATAAAAATGGCAAATATTGTTTGGTAATTTCAAAAATATAGCTATCTTTGCACTCGCTTTTGATAAGCCACTGGGCAGTTACCAGAGTGGCCAAATGGGACTGACTGTAACTCAGTTGTCTTTCGACTTCGGAGGTTCGAATCCTTCACTGCCCACAACAAATTTGAAAATTAAGAAATTTGAAAATTTGAAGATACATTTTCAAATTTTCAAATCAACAAATTTTCAAATTTAACTTGCGGAAGTAGCTCAGTCGATAGAGCATTAGCCTTCCAAGCTGAGGGTCGCGGGTTTGAGCCCCGTCTTCCGCTCTCAAAAATGAAGACCCTGACAATTACTGTTAGGGTCTTTTTTTTTATTTTCATACCCACGAATAGGGTGGTATAGCTGTCAAAAGTACAAATTCAAACTTAATTCATTCTGTAGTATGTTTTATCTGCAATCACATATCGGCGAACTTGCCGCTCTTTTTGTATCGGTATGCTGGACTATGAGTGCTCTTTTCTTCGAAAAAGCTTCGAAAAAAATTGGTTCGTTGCCGGTGAATATTATCAGGCTGGCTCTGGCTATCGTTTTTCTGGGACTTACCACGCTGGTTACACGCGGGCGATTCTTCCCCTCCGATGCAAGTAACTATAACTGGATCTGGCTCGGACTATCGGGAATAGTGGGCTTTTTTCTGGGCGATCTGTGTCTGTTCAAATCCTATACTGTTATAGGGTCACGTACTGCTGCATTGATCATGAGCCTTGCACCTATGCTCACAGCTATCATCGGCTGGATCTTTCTGGATGAAATTCTTGAAGTTATGAGCATATTGGCTATTGTGCTTAGTATTACAGGTATTATGATTGCAATTGCCAATAAAAATCTGAAACTGAATATACCTCTGAAAGGATTTCTGCTTGCTTTTGGTGGTGCGCTCGGGCAGGCTGTAGGTTTGATTTTGAGTAAGAAAGGGATGGGCGATTATGATCCAGTAGCAGCAACACAAATCCGGGCGATCTTCGGTTTGATATGTTTTGTCGTGTTTATTACTTTTGTGGGGAGATGGAATAAGGTCGTTTCAGCTACAAAAGATAAAGTAAGTATGAAATCGGTGGTTGTAGGCTCTGTATTCGGACCATTTATCGGGGTAGCCTTGGGTTTGTTTGCCATTCAGAATACGCAGACAGGTATTGCCTCAACACTGATGGCGCTTGTGCCTATCTTTATCATTGTTCCCTCGTCCATTATGTTTAAAGAAAAAATTACAGCCCGCCAGGTTGTGGGAGCTGTAATCAGTATCGTTGGAGCAAGTCTTTTCTTTTTGTAAATACAGATTTTATATCAGTTCGTTCAGTACTTTTCGTATTTTCTCGTAAGTTTTGATAGTGTTGGGAACGAGCGGCAAACGTAGTTTGTTTTCAATCATTCCCATCACTGCCAGCATACTTTTCACTCCTGCGGGATTGCCCTCGACAAAGAGTAAATTAAACAATTCGGTAAACTTGTAATGTATCTGCCGTGCATTGTTGTAATCACCCTGCAGTGCAAGTCGTACCATTTTACTGAATTCCTTCGGGAAAGCATTGCCAATAACAGAAATAACGCCCACAGCTCCGAGAGTAATGAGCGGGAAAGTAATGCCATCGTCACCCGAAATGACCATAAAATCGGCCGGTTTGTTTTTAATTATATCATCTATCTGGGTGAAATTACCCGAAGCTTCTTTTACTGCGCAAATATTCGGGAATTCATTCGCTAAACGAATGGTAGTTTCGGGAAGCATGTTTACGCCTGTTCGTCCGGGAACATTGTAAAGTATCACCGGGAGCGGAGAATTCCTGGCTATGGCTGCATAGTGCTGATATATACCTTCCTGCGATGGCTTATTGTAATAGGGAGTAACGGACAGAATGGCATCAATCCCGGAAAAATCTTTCGTTTGCAACTGGTTGACAACCAGCTTTGTATTATTTCCACCAACACCCAATACAATCGGAATACGTCCGGCAACACAGTTCACAACAAAGCGTGTAATTTCATCTTTTTCATCATCGGTTAGTGTGGGAGTTTCGGCAGTGGTACCGCAAACTACGAGGTAGTCAGTCCCATTTTTAATCTGATGCTCAACCAGGCGCTTGAGAGCTTCAAAATCTATTGTTTCATCCTCTTTGAACGGTGTAATCAGGGCTACACCCATTCCAATCAGTTTAGTGTTCAGCATTTGGAAAGTATCTCGTTAAATCATGCAGCAGTGTAAATTGGAACTCATATCTGCAGGATGATTGAAATTCAATTTTTTTGCAAAAATACGGTTTTAATCTGTAGTTTGTATATTTTTCAGGTAAAAAATTATCAATTCGTACAGAAATTGCTGGTCTGTGTGAAACATACTTTCGTTCAGATCTTCAAAATCGGATTTATTATCTTCGGTAGTTTCAGCGACCGTTTCAGTATTTTCGGGTAAGGGTATATTAATTTTAAAATCCAGAATGTTGTCAATATTCCGGCTCATTCCCGTTTTGAATGCTGCATTGGCATACAGACAAATGTACTGTAATGGTAAATGGTCGGTAAGTGTCAGGTCAATCAGCAGATCGTAAGTTTCCTCGCGAAGCTCTTTCAGAAGTTGCTCTTTCGGACATTCGAACCAGTCAAGAGTACTTTTATCCATGATTTTGAAACTGGGCAGGTTAGCAGTGGTAGCCTTCTTATTGTATAAATATCCCCAGGCTGTAACTTTTTTACCATCGGCGGCAAGCTGCTCAATGACTTTCCGGATATATCTATTCTTTTCAATATAATCGCTTTCAAACAATAACAGCACGGTGTTGGCATTCTCGTAGTTGACAAAACGCCGGTTTCGGTCAGTTGCCGCGAGATGAGCCGCCGATCGTCTTTTGAAAAGAAATTGATTTAATTTTTTCATGTTTCCGGTATTTCTGAAACATCACGTCCAGTTTTGTTTACAAATTTATGTAAAAATGTTGAATTAATGTAACTGTTGCGTTCATTTTCTTCAGCTTAACTGCCAATCAACTCCAGAAATTCATCTTCATTCATAATCCTGACATTGAGTTTCTCTGCTTTATTGAGTTTTTCGGGTCCCATATTTTCACCTGCCAGAATGAAACTTGTTTTGGCTGATACACTTCCGGTATTTTTCCCTCCGTTTTGTTCTATGATGGTTTTATATTCATCCCTCGAATGTTTGGAGAAAGTACCGCTAATCACAATTGTCATTCCGGAAAGAATATTGCTCTTATTCTCCAGCTTATCTTCCGAAACCGACATTTGCAGCCCGTATGATTTCAGCCGCTCAACAACCTCAATATTTCGTTCGTCGGAAAAGTAGCTAACCACGCTTTGAGCAATCCTTTCACCGATTTCTTCCACTTCTATGAGTTCCTCAAGCCTTGCTTTCTCCAGATTTTCGATGGTTTTAAAAGCTAGTGCCAGTTTTTTTGCGGTTGTTTCGCCCACAAACCGAATTCCGAGTGCAAATACTACGCGCTCGAACGGTACTTGTTTCGATTTCTCCACGCCATCTTTAATGTTGTATGCCGATTTCATTCCCAGTCTTTCGAGACGTGACAAGTCGGGAATTTTGAGTTCATAAATATCGGCGATATTGTGCAGCAATCCATTCTGATACAGCAGGTTGATTGTCTCACTACCCAGTCCGTCAATATTCATAGCTTTGCGACTGACAAAATGCTCCATTTTTCCTTTAATTTGCGGCGGACATGCGTTTTCATTGGGGCAGTAGTGGGCAGCTTCACCTTCAATCCGTACCAACTCCGTACCACATTCGGGACATTTTTTGATAAATTCAACTTTATC
>JAFNAU010000106.1 GCA_017860335.1 Bacteroidota bacterium | reverse complement strand
TAACCGGAAACTAAGTTTCAGGATATCCAGAGTTTATTAGGACATTCGAGCAGCAAAACAACAGAGATATATACTCATATCACCACTAAGGGTTTCGAAGTAAAAACAGTAAGGTTTTGTGTGTCGATAAATTACAGCTACTTATTTATTTTCTTCGCAAAGGTGAATGTAATATATGCTCAGTTGTACTGAACATATCCAGTTTCAACTGAATATATATACGTGTTATGGGCAAGCATTAAAAAAAGGAAGATGAGAACAAGAAAATTATTTTGGATATTTATAACTTTGTTTTTAGTTGCTTGTGCTAAAAACAAGGAAAAAGATGAAGTGTATTTAGAGCTTAACAATAAAGAACTAGAAAGAGAAATCATTAAATATAACAACTTTATAGATTCTATTAGCGACAGATCGTACGTTCTAAATGTATATTGTATAGAAAAGAGCAACTCTATAACGAGGTATGTTATAGGTGCAATAGACGGAACTGATATATTGGAAATGTTTCCATATCATTTTATATGTAGAATAAACAACAACGATGTTTTGTTTACAATGTATTCTGGATTAGTAAATCATGATAAAGAAAAGAACTTCTTCAAACTTAAAGACGAAGAAATGTTGAGACTCATGAGAAAGCATTTTCCTATCGAATATAAAACTTACTTACAGAATAAGGAAAAAGAAAAAAAAGGTGAGACTACCTATAAACATTTGGGAACCATATTTGAACCTGAAATGTATTATCTAACTTTCAATAAAGAGAAACTTATAGACAAAGTCATTAAACGTGGCTTACCATGTGACTTTCTTCCGATTGACGTAACACTGGAAAAGGAGAAGGCGAACGAATTTGCAGAAAGAGACTCATTGAATAGAATTTGGCTAAAGAAAATACAATCCAAATGAAATGCCTAGCCCATAATACACGCCTCGTATGTTTGCAAGATATTTCAGATTGTGAGAAATTTGAGATATTTGCAATCAAACAGGGAAGAATTAGCAAAGGGAATAGCAACACACGCCTGATAACATCAATGTATATCGCGACATAGATTTTGCGCCCGCATTTCCCTTGTTGTTTCACGACAGCGAACGCTCCAGCAAACCGCAGGATGCCCATAGCCTCGGTCGTTATAGGCCGGTGCAGGAAACAAAATGCGGAGTAAAACTTTTTACAGTTTTTATGTTTAAAATTTGCTTTTGCGGTGAAAAAACTCTATTTTTACCGCAAATTATGCGGTGAAAATAATTATGTATATACACGAAAGAGAAAACTGGTACAATTTTGTTTGGGATAACGAAAAGATTTTACCAATATTAGCCTCAGTAAGACATTTACAAGGTAGATTGCTCGGACATATGGAAAGATTGGGTTTCGACTTAATCGAGCGTGCAACATTGGAATCTCTAATTTTGGAAGTTATTGACACGTCTAAAATTGAAGGTGAATTTCTTAATCCTGAACTTGTTCGCTCTTCTATTGCCCGAAAATTAGGTATTGAAGGAGCTGAATTTGTATCTACACCACGAAATATTGAGGGTATTGTTGATGTTCTTTTGGACGCAACTCAGAATTATAAAAAACCTCTTTCTGACGAACGACTTTTTGGTTGGCACAACTCACTATTTCAATCAGGTTTCAGTGGACATATAAAAATTGATGTTGGACGTTTTCGATCGGCAGGAATGAAAGTTGTTTCCGGGGCATTTGGTAGAGAAAAAGTACATTTTGAAGCCCCAGCTCCAGAAAAAGTTTCATTAGAAATGGACATATTTCTGAATTGGTTGAATAAGGAAAATCAGATGGATTTAGTTTTGAAATCAGCTATCTCGCATTTTTGGTTTGTTACCATTCACCCCTTTGATGACGGCAACGGGCGACTTGCCCGAGCAATTATGGATATGCTTTTAGCTCGAAGTGAAGGAAGTAAAATCAGATTTTACAGTATGTCCAACCAGATTTTCAAGGAACATAAACAGTATAACGAAATTATTGAAAAAACGCAGAAAGGAACAAGCGACATTACGACTTATTTGCTCTGGTTTTTAGCCTGTTTCGAGAGAGCGTTACTTGCAAGTGAAAAGAATTTGGAGATTATTCTTGACAAATCACACTTCTGGGAAAAACATAAATTTACTTCTATAAACGAGAGACAACGAAAAATAATTAATTATTTGTACGACAATTACGATAAGGAGGTTGGATTTTTACGAACTTCAACCTACGCAAAATTAGCTGATTGTTCAACTGATACAGCTTTGCGAGATTTACAGGACTTAGTTGAAAAAGAAATATTGAAATCGGAAGACACTGGAAAGAAAACAAATTATCTGATTGTTAGTCCGAAGAATTTACGAATTCCAAAAATTTCAACAACATGATATCAACAGGCATCTAGCCCCTAATACATGCTCTTATGTTCACAGGCTGGCTGACTCCGATAGATCCGGACAAGCAGTGCATTCCGGCAGTTTTGCTCCCGCATTCACTTTGTCCGCCAGCTGGCGGACAGCGAATGCTCCCGCAAACCGCAGGATGCCCATAGCCTCGGTCGTTATGTGGCATAATAAAAAAATAAAACAACTTGGTTCTGTATATAAAAAGACTGCAAAAAACAAATTAACGACGACATATGAAAAGAAAAATTCCAGTATTTATATTTGCGACATTGCTATTGTTCAGCTGTGAAAAAGACAATGTAGAAATTGAAAGCCAATGGTCATACAGCGAGAAATTAAGTGTAAAAGATGTTTTTTACGGCAAAGCATTTAATGCTTGTTCAATAGATGGAAATGAAATGTTGCTTTTATCGCCAGATAAATTTATCCGAGTGGACAACAGCGAAAAAATTATTGAGGAAAGAACAGTTGACACTAAAAATTTCATGCCAAATTACAAAGGAGGATTTCTTTCAAAGGATTTCTATGTTCTGGCCAATTACCTAAAACTGTCTACAGAAAGCAAAGTTGATTCATTACAATTTGACTTTTACTCAACCAAAAAGGATAATTTACTTCCTAAATCAATCAACACTAATATCTTCCCTAATAGTGACATTTATGGGTATCAGATTAAGCCTTTTTTTGAATATGGACATGAATATAAGTATTTTGCGGTAAATTCAAGTGGTCAAATTGGTATAATTGTGACATCTTATCGTAGAAACCAACCTAAAGATCAGGGCGGAATTCATCATCTGGCAATTATCGATTTAAATATTAATCAAGAAGGTATAGACCCAAAGTTTAACAGATTAATCGATATTAATGATTTAGCATGGAACAAAAAAATATACAATATTAAAGCAATTGGGAAGAACTTTTTCATATCCACTAGCGGAAATGGAACTTATTTTGTAAAACCAACGGGTGAAATAGCCAATTTTGAAAACAATAAGGCTGTCTTTGGGAAAGAAGATATTATCTATCAATTTGGTGAAAAACAAATTGAACAATCTGTAGATTGTCGTGAATGGAAATGGTCTATGAACATTGACTTTGACTATGTTTTTGAGGTTGATGCTATTGACAATAAAATCATAGATTATTCTTCTGCCACAAACATGACTTCTTATTCACTTTCTGATTTTACAGAAAAGAAACTTGTGTCAAAAGGTTTGCCAAACGGCAGAACGTATTTTATCAAAGAATTTAACTCGAAAATATACATTGGATTTTGGAACGGAGGAATCTACTCAATTCCTAAAGAAAAATTCATACAATAACAAATTACGCCACATAACACACGCCTCTGTTCATTGGCTGGCTGACGTGCATTCCGGCAGTTTTTCTCCCTCATTCACTTTATCTGCCAGCTAACTGCCAGCGAAAACTCCAGGAATTGGAACATTCTTTTCGTTTACAGGTCTCAGCATAGCTTTTTTCGTATAGTTCAGCAAAAATAACAAATGCCTGAACTTTTTAGGAGCATTCGGAGTTATTCCGTGTGATGGGCTGAAATGCCGGACAATCCGGATAAATTGCTTAATTTTGTCCTCATGGCTGTGGGCTACTCTCTGAATAGTTTTATCTGAAACGCGGGAAACCAGATTTATTACAATTATTATGTTTGGATTTTTAAAGAACTTTGACGCAAAAGAACACAAACCGCAGTTTGGCGGGCTGGATATCTTCAAATACATTGGTCCCGGGCTGCTGGTTACGGTTGGCTTTATCGATCCGGGTAACTGGGCTTCGAACCTGGCTGCCGGAGCCGATTTTGGATATGCGTTGCTGTGGATGGTGACACTCTCCACCATCATGCTTATCCTGTTGCAGCACAACGTGGCTCACCTGGGAATTGCCACGGGACTTTGCCTTTCGGAAGCTGCCACCATTCACATGAAACCCCGTTATTCCAGACTGCTGCTGTTGTCGGGGATGGGCGCCTCGGTTTCCACTTCGCTGGCCGAGATACTGGGCGGAGCTATCGCGCTGAATATGCTCTTTGACGTTCCCATGCGGGCGGGAGCGCTGCTGGTAATGGTTTTTGTGCTGATTATGCTGTTTACCAATTCCTACAAAGCCATCGAGAAATGGATCATTGCCTTTGTATCCATCATCGGCTTGTCGTTCCTGTACGAACTCTCGCTCGTGAATATTGACTGGAACAGCGCTATGGTGGGGTGGGTAACGCCAGGTTTCCCGAAAGGTTCCATGCTGGTAATTATGAGTGTGCTTGGAGCCGTGGTGATGCCTCACAATCTGTTCCTGCACTCCGAAGTTATTCAGAGCCGTCAGTGGAATCTACAGGACGAAAAGGTGATAAAAAAACAGCTAAAATACGAGTTTTTCGATACCCTGCTTTCGATGCTTATCGGGTGGGCTATCAACAGCGCCATGATCCTGCTGGCTGCTGCTACTTTTTTTCAGACTAAAACACCTGTTTCGGAACTTCAGCAAGCCAATCATCTGCTTACACCGCTTCTGGGTAACAATGCCGCTATCGTCTTCGCGGTTGCACTGCTCTTTTCGGGCATAGCATCCACCACCACTTCGGGCATGGCAGCCGGAACAATATTTGCCGGAATGTATAGCGAACCCTACGACATCAAAGACAATCACTCGCGCATGGGGGTCGGAATTTCCATCATCATCGCGTTTCTCATCATCCTGCTTATCAGCAATCCGTTCAAGGGACTGATCATTTCACAAATGATACTGAGTATTCAGTTGCCAATTACTATCTTTTCGCAGGTTTACCTCACTTCCTCCGAAAAGGTGATGGGAAAATACAAAAACCGCGCCTTTACAAAGATTATCCTGTATTTGCTGGGTGCGGTAGTTACGGCTCTCAATATCGCGCTGTTTATCAGTATGATAATGCCCTGAAATAAATTATAACAGAAACGTAAAAAAGAATCGTCCCTGCGAAGCATCAGAATATGCTTCGCAGGGACGATTCTATAGTTTCCGATGAATTATAAGTCTGTTGTGGCTTTTTTTAGTACAGCAATAAGCAAACCGGAGCTCCCTGCTCAATTTTATTGTCCGTTAATGTAAGTTTACCCGTGTATTTATTCCGGGAGAAAACGGTGATGTTGTTGGTTCGCTGATTAGCGACAAGAACAAATTTTCCGTCGGGTGTGATGGTGAAATTACGAGGTCCGTTGCCTTCGGTCGGATACTGGGCTTTGAAAGTGATAGTGCCGTTTTTATTTACCCTGAAACAACTGATGTTGTTTGCTTCACCCCGGTTGGTGGCATAAAGGTATTTCCCGTCGGGGCTGAGGTGAATATCGGCAGCGCCGTTTTTCTTAGTGCTGTCGGTTACCAGTGTTGTTTCCTGAATTATCCGCAGCCGTCCCTCTTCGTTCACCGAAAAAACAGTCAGACCGGCATCAAGTTCCTGCACCAGATAAAGATACTTGCCATCCGCACTGAAAACAGTATGGCGTGGCCCGCTGTGCTTTTTCACCGAAATCTGATCGATGTACTTCAGCGTATTCTTGTTTTCGTCGGGGTTGTAGGCATAACTGAACACGTGGTCAGTGCCCAGGTTGGTGGCTATCATCACCTTGCGGTCGGGAGAAAACTGCACCTGATGCGCATTGCTGGGTCCGAACCGTCCTTGTCCGAAATTCTTCCGCTGATGTCTGATAACCTTCAGGGTATCGGTAACAGCTCCATCGGCTTTTCTGCCAAATACAGAAATACTTCCTCCTGAATAGTTGGCGGTGAAAACATGATTGTGAGTAGCGGTAATAAAGCAGGGATCGGCACCGCCTGCATTCACTTTATTGATGAAAGTCAGGGTTTCGTGCTCCCTGTCAAATGCAAACGCGCTTACCGTACTTTCAGCTCCCGTTTCGTTGACCGCATAAACATATTTTCCGTCGGGCGACAGAGCCAGATAGCTCGGATTGTCGCTTGTTGCCAGCAGTTTTTGTGAAATCAGTTTGCCTTTGCCGGACAATTCAAGTGAATATATTCCTTTGCTGGTTGTTCCGCGTGTATAGGTTCCGACAAGCATTTTATAACTGCCCTGTGAAAAACAGGATGTTGCCAGTAAGAGAAAGAGAGGGATTATCTGTTTTTTTAGCATAATTGTCGATGTTTGACGTTTGATGTTAATTAAGAGCCAGGACATGAAGACATGGTGACTTTGAGACCTGGTAACCTATAGAGCAAAGACTTTAAGAACCTGAAACCTGAAACCAAAATTTTCAAATTGGCACATTGACCATCTTCAGCTGTCACTAACTCAACTCAAATTCATTCAGGTAAGCCGGTATTTCGATATTCTCAAAGCCATCGTTTTTCAGGATATCTCTGTAGAATTGCTGTACTTCATATTCGCCGTGAACGAGGAATGTTTTTTTAATCAGTGACCTGTTCTGACATTCGAGGAAACTCTTCATTTCGTTGTAGTCGCCATGACCGGAGAAAGCTTCCATCCGGGCAATCCGTGCTTTCACCTCGTGCACTTCGCCAAAGATCGAAATTTCCTTCAGGTCCGGTTCCTGAATACGTGCGCCGAGCGAAGTAGGGGAGCAGTAACCAACCATCAGAATTGTATTCCTCGGATTGGAAATGTTGTTGGCTAAGTGGTGCTTGATACGTCCGGCTTCAGCCATCCCCGATGCCGAGATGATAATACAGGGCTCTTTCAGGTCGTTCAGTTCTTTCGATTGCTCTACTTTTTTAATGTAAAACAGATTGTCGAAACCGAACGGATCTTTATCGCCTTCCTTTATTTCGCGTTTTACATCTTCATTCATACAGTCCAGGTGCATACGGAAAATATCGGTAGCACTGACGGCCAGTGGGCTGTCCACATACACTTTTATGCGCGGCAGCAATCCGTCATTGAAAAATTTGTCAAGGACGAACACCACTTCCTGTGTACGTCCGATTGCAAAGGACGGGATAATCAGTTTCCCCTTATTAACCACGCAGGTGTCGGTAATGATTTTCAGAAAATCCTCTTCGGTTTGTTTCTCTGTTTCATGGAGGCGGTTTCCGTAAGTGGATTCGGTAATGAGGTAATCGCATTGAGGGAAGGGAACGGGGCCACTCAGAATACGGTTGTGAGGTCTGCCGATATCTCCGGTATAAGCCAGATGAATTTTTTTATCGTTTTCTTTGACTTCAAGGTTCACCACGCCGCTCCCCAGCATGTGGCCGGTATTGGTGAATTTTACTTTCACTTTATCGTTGATATAGAACCAACGGTTGTAATCTACAGCGATAAACAATTTCAGAGCTTCTTCAGCATCCTGAACGTCGTAGATGGGATTTACAGGCGGCAGATTTTGTCTTGCCCGTTTCTTGTTGAACCATTCTGTATCAGCTTCCTGTATGTGTCCGCTGTCGGGGAGCATGATGGAACAGAGGTTACGGGTGGCGGTTGTGCAAATCACAGAACCTCTGAAGCCCAGTTTGTAGAAGTAGGGAATAAGTCCCGAATGATCAATATGAGCGTGTGAAAGGATAATATGGTTTAATTCGGCAGGATTTACACCGGTTTTCCGGTTCAATTCGTCGGTTTCCAGTCCTTTGCCCTGAAACATACCGCAGTCGAGCAGTATTTTCTTGCCATCGGAAGTCGTAATCAGCGTTTTGCTGCCTGTTACTTCGCGTGCTGCTCCAATGAATGTTACTTTCATATTTTGTGAATTTATAAGTTTTAATTTCAGATACTACAAAAATAGGCTTTTAATTCGGGAATTAACATCCCGTAGCTGAAATATCTTATTTTTTTCAGGTAAAAATTTTCAACAACCGGAATATTAATTTTATCTTTATAATCGAAAACAAAGTTGAAATCAAAGCAGTTAGTATCAGGACAGGAAAAAATCTAAACCAAATAATGGAATAGTTCTGCTTTTGATTGAAGAGTTGTAATGAGGTTTACAGTTTGATTGTAAAATAAAAAAGAGTTCAAAACACCTTTGTGTAAAAATATTTCAATGAATGCACTCTTCCTCTCCCTCTTCCTTTAGGGCGGGTATAACTAAACCAAATAATACAAGAAAATATATGAACACCAATCATGTACGGGTAAGTCTGGAGGTTGATCTGGAAGAAAAACTTTTCAAGATGCTGGAAGGTGAAATGATAGAAAAAATCATTGCTGAAGCTAATTACGAGCCGGAAGAAAATATCTGGAAAAATATTCTGGAAGGTCACAGTTTTAAGGTGACTCACGAGATGGCTCCGAAACTCTACGATTTGTTTCAGGATGTAAAGGAAAAACTCAGATACTGTAAACCCATTGACTTTTATATTACCAATTCGGCCGAACTCAATGCCTTTGCCCTGACCCGCATCGAGAAGGGTGAGGCAGACATTATCAATATCAATTCAGGACTGATCAGTATGTTCGATGATGATGAACTGCGATTTGTTATCGGGCATGAAATTGGTCATCTGATAACCCGGTACGCCCGCGTGCTGAAACTGATTGATTTTATATTTCCCGGACTGGAAAATATACCCCTTATCCTGGCTCATAAAATTGAACTCTGGCAGAAGGTATCCGAACTTACAGCCGACCGCTTTGGTTACATAGCCAGTCCGAGTGTCGAGAAGTGTGTTTCCGGATTCTTCAAGATGGCTTCGGGACTCAATACCGACCGGATCAAGTTCGATTATCAGGCTTACATCCGTGATAATGAAAAAATACTCGACTACTTCAGCGAAAACCGAAACCTGCTCAGTCATCCTGTGAATCCGCTTCGGATAAAAGCTATCGAACTGTTCGGTGAATCGAAATTGTTTGCAGCTATTTCTCAGGATAAAGACCTCAATCACGACGACGAGTTGGCGCAGAAAATGCAAAAGCTGATCGAAATCTTGATTACCATCAGCTCGTCACCGATGGATGCACAGCGGAAGCTTTTCGTGGCCTCAGCCGGAATACTCATGGCCCAGGTCGATAAAGAAATAGATGAAGAGGAACTGGAACAAATACTGGAAGCGCTGAGTATGTACACTGTATTTCCTAAAGAGTTTCTGAGTGATATGTGTAAAGAGAATGTGCAGAAAATTTTTGAGGAATCGGTCAGGAATATCATCAGCCAAAATCCGGCCGAGAGAACCCAGTTGCTGGAATACATGGCCAGTGTTGCCTTTTGCGACAGCAATATGTTCCCGACTGAAATGGACTTTCTGTTCGAGACCGGCGAAAAGATGCTCGGACTTACCCGCCGCGAAACGGCACAGATAATGGCTGTAACCTTGCAGCAGGGATTTATTCCGGAATTGTACAAATAATATTTTTTGCCCAGAACAAAATAAATAGTCCCGACTGAATGCCGGGACTATTTATTGATATTGTGTTATATAAGCGTATTCTGTTTTTCATACTGAAGCATTTTTTCTACCAATTTGTATTGTTTGTTGTAATGATTGATACTGTATAGCAAAAAATACATTTTGTCAATCGAAAGAAAAATTTCTTCAGCTTTTTCAATATTCCATTCTTTTAGGTTTACAAAAGCTTCATATAACTTTATCATATTCAATAAACGGATGGTGAAAATATTATTACAGTAATTCTTTTTAGGGTATTCAAAGTTCGACAATACTTCTTTCACCGGATAAAAATTATCCTTATCAAATACCAGAAAACAGAACGTATAAACATTTAAGGTCCGGAGGTAATCATCTTTTTCAGATAATAAGCGCGGGATTTCATCCATATATATGTCCAACGGATATCCCTTCTTGTAGTTGTAAACAAGCAACAATGCAAGTCTTCTGATATTATTCGTTGATTTTACTCTGTCAGTATCCTTAAAATCAATCAGGAACTGAAGGTTTTCGGATTCAATTTTTCCATTCTTCAAATCGCGTTCATACATCATGCAATGATAAAGGAGTAGACCATCCGGATTTTGTTTATATTTATGGTATTCTTCCATAACCTTTCCAAAATACCCGTTCAAGTTGTCGAAATCAATAAAGAACTCGCAGTAAGAAGTCTGACCAACCGGATCTTTTGCCCAGTAAGGAATAAGATCATAAATAATGTCATTATTCCGGAATAAGCAACCGAAATATTCCAGAAAATAGTATTGCCGTATGTTTTTCGGGTCAGGGTGGTGAAAGATCGGGAGCATGAAGATATCTTTGAGAATATCAATGTCTTTTTTCTGTATCGCTATTTTGGTTAAAGCAAGTGTTACCCCGTACTTGTATTCCGGATAATCGAATTTCTCATAGATTTTCTTAAAATCGCTCTTATTCTGGTATCCGATTATCTCAATACTTTTAATCATTTCGATGTGTTCAAAATCTGTAAGCTTTTTTGAAGAGTTCAGATAATCATCCCAGTCTTTCTTTCCGATAGTTTGGCATAGTATGTCAAGGGTATTGCGAGAAGGCAGGACATCATTGTCATATAGAAAAAACCTTTTTAAAGTGCTTACACTTATTATCATGTTGGTTTTTTCAAAAATATATTCCGAGAACCGGTTATAGTTTTTATTAATTTTCAAAGAAAACGGTAATCGACTGGTAATTTCTTTGCGGAAATCTCCAATATCTAATTCATTCTGGATATTTATTCCTCTGGGCATAATTAAGAGTTTAAAATGGTAATCAAACAGTTTTTGAAAAATTTAAACTGTAAATAATAAATATGTTATTGTTTTTTTTCAAAAGCAGGAAAATGGGATTAATCCGATGCACCTGTAATAAATTCCATACAAATATGATAATAATATATTTAAAAATTATGTTCAAATGTGTTCAAATACTTCTGTTATGTATTTTTTTTTAACTAATATATTATTATCAGGCTCACAAAACCATTGAACATGATAAAAAACTCAGTTTATAAGTAGTGGAATACAGTATCTCTATTAATTTAACAAGAGGAGAAACTACTTAAACCGATATATTTAGATTTTGTTTTAGTAAAGATAAGATAATGTTTGTCAGAGGGTATGACGATGTCATTTCCAAAAATCCTATTGTAATTTGATCTTTCAGATATAAAGTATTGATTGTTAATTATATCTGAGTATTAAAACATCACCAGCTTCCACCTGAAAACAGGCTGAACCTGAAGGCAGAAGGTTCACTCTTCCATTTTTTAATACTTGTCTGACGGAGTTTGAGTTTAATTCTATTCGTAAATCCAGGGGTTTCAGAAAACTACGGTTAACGATTATCAGGTACTTTTTATCTCCATTTTTCAAATATGAAACTACCGCGCCCGAATTGCCCGTATCTATTTTCAGAAAAGGTGCGGGCAGTTTTTTCAATCGTTTGGTACCTTTGGGAATGGTAGTACCGGTATGATGCACCGACATGACCGTTGCACCCAGAAATACGCCCGAGAGCGCTCTGATTTCAGTATTCATCGCTTTTATTAGGTCGTATGCATTGGTTCGCTTTCCATCAAGGGTGATGGGACCGTGATGAAAATCATAAGCATCAACCGGGGGTGTCCAATAGGTAAAATACTGAATGGCCTGAGCACCGTAGGCCAGATTGCTATAAACCTGAAGACGCAACTCAGCCATATCGGGTACCGGGTAATAATCGTGTGCGGTAGTGAGGGCAAAAGCCCAGAAAGGCAGGTTGTATTTGCGTGAGGCGGCAGCTATAATTTCCAGATTTTCATACCAGATGGGTCGTAAAGTTTCTCCCATTACCGGATAATGGTCGAAAGATAAAAACCAGACCGAAACTTCTTTCAGAAACCGGTTTACATAACTGCGATAGCCAGATGCTTCGAGTTTTCGGGGTTTTACATCGTTCGGAAACAGATTGATATAGCAATAATGAATGCTGTCAACCGCACGAACGCGTTTTACCCATTCACGAAGTTTGCCGAATTGCGAGGCTGTCGGCTCATCCTGCAGATAATATCCTGCCAGCGCCGGATGATACATAAATCGTCTGACTGTTTTTTCGGTTTCGGTTTCCAGTTCGGGACACGATATAATGACTTTTAGAAGGGAATTTCCGGCCAGATCCAATGCTTTTTGTACCTCATTAGCATTGGAATAGAATGAGAAATGGAGATTGATGCCGGTTTCTGCCAGTTCGCCAAATCGTTCAGTGGTACTGAATGCTTCAGGTATACTGTACCAGGCTAATATGGGCATTGTTTGCTGAGGAACGGTGTCACTGGTTTGTTGCCCGGTTTTATTCATACCCGATGCATACGAACTTATCGAGATCAAAAAGATAAAAATGATGAGCTGTCTTATGTTTAGAATTGGTCTGTTCATTTCAGTTTCTGATTATTGCAGAGGACTAATATTACGAGGTTTAACTTCAGCCGGTATTATCCATTTTAAAAAACACAAGATACAAAAAAAACGGGATATTCAATTATCTGTTTACAATAGTTCGTTAATCTTTATGTTAAACGTATGATTATCAAGAAAATAGCCTCGATTTTATTTGTATAAGTCATTGGAAATCAGTATCTTTATAG
>JAFNAU010000105.1 GCA_017860335.1 Bacteroidota bacterium | reverse complement strand
GAGTTACCGCAATTACCTAAACAAAGCCGGTACAGTTGGTATGATTTGCTGGCTTCTTACTGGTCCGTGTTTTTTTGCGGAGGTGATTGTGCCGAAGATTTGGCAATCAATCTGAGAGAAGGATTAAAGGGCAATCCCTTTATAAACATATCAAGTCCGGATCGGGTGCTGGAACGGGTAAAATCCTTAAGTCAGTCATCTTCTATTATAGATACAAAATGAGGTAAATCGGACAACGAGTTTAGTATTCATATGGATTTAAACCGGCTTAATTTGAAAATACTAACCCGATTTGATATTCGTCCTAACGGATATGCAAAATAAATGAGCTTGGTTGGCGGGATTTTATTAATCCCTCGTTCAGCGTAGTGTATTTATTTTGGTCGCAATGTTTGTCGTAGCTTGCAGCTACGTCAGGGATAAAAACAAAGCTCCGCTTTGTGTAATGCAGGAGCATTAGTTTTATCACGATTTTTTAGCCGAACTTACAATCACTAAAGAAAACGGGGAAATTGCAGCTGCAACTTCCCCGTTTTCTTATTTATACGGATTTTAAGCCTGTTCGAGTTCGACCATCAGAAAATCTTTCGGTATTCTCTCACCCACTTTTACGTTTATCTTTTTTATTTTAGCTGTAAAGGGCATGTCTATGCGATTTTGCATTTTCATGGATTCCAGCACCAGCAACGGATCGCCTTCCTGCACTGTTTTCCCCTCTTTCACACAAATATCTATTATTGTACCGGGAATATACGATTGAATTTCGTACGGACTTGGATTAATCCAGAATTTTCGGTTTTTATATTTGTTAGTAAGCAGTGTTTTATACTTTCGGGCTGTTATTGCAAAATCAACGTACTCTGGCTCCTTCTTATCTTCTGCACTCATACTTTTTACCTGTTTATTAATAGTTTTTTTCTCATTCTCAGGCATTGGTCTAACATCTGTGTCCGTAACATTTTCCGAAGGAGCAGCAACCGTTGGTTTTACCTCTTCTTTCTTTTGTTTCAGAGCTAACTTTTTTTCCGCAGCCTTTTTAGCCTCTTCGGCTTTTCGGGCGGCCTGTATTTTCTTCGCTCTTTCTATCGTCTGTTTTCTGTTAGCTTTTTGCTCATCCAATTGAGCTTTGCCTGTACTGTCTGTTTTATTTTCTTTTTTAGCCATAATGTTTCTAATAATAAATTGATATTAAGCTATATAATACAAAATTAAAAACATTAACACCTGTTCGTTAGAATGGAGGTATTCCATGCTTTTTCATCGGACGATGCTCTTCTTTCAGTCTGGAAACTTCCATAGAATGAAGCAGCAAGTCACGTGTTTCAGCGGGTTCAATAACAGCATCGATGTAGCCTTTGGAGGCTGCAACAAATGGATTTGCAAATTTCTCAACATATTCTTTTACTTTCTGCTGACGCATTGCATCTTCATCTTCTGCTTCCATAATTTCTTTCCGGAAAATAATGTTGGCTGCACCTTCAGGACCCATAACAGCAATCTCGGCGCTTGGCCATGCATAAACAAAGTCAGCACCCAGGTGACGTGAATTCATGGCGATATAACCTCCGCCATAAGCTTTTCGCAGAATGATGGTTATTGTTGGAACTGTAGCTTCGGAATAAGCATACAACATTTTGGCACCGTGACGTATCACACCGGCATGTTCCTGATCAACTCCCGGCAAATATCCGGGCATATCTTCCAGTGTAATAATCGGGATGTTGAAAGCATCGCAGAAGCGGATAAAACGGGCAGCCTTATCGGAAGCATCGCAATCCAGTACACCGGCCAGATACAATGGCTGGTTTGCCACAAATCCGACTGTTTCACCCTTCATACGTCCAAATCCGATAACGATATTCGCAGCCCAGAGTTCCTGAACTTCAAAGAACTTGGATTCGTCAGTGAGCGCATAAATTACGTCACGTACATCGTAGGGTTGCTTTGGATCAGATGGAATTATATTTTCTATTTTCTTTCTGAATTTTGGTTCTTTTGGAGCCACACTTTTAGCTTTCACTTCATTATTATGAGGTATGAGTGAAATCAACGTTTTAATCTGTTTGAAGCACTCCATTTCGCTTGTTGCATAGAAGTGTGCATTTCCGGTAATTTCGGCATGTACACGGGCACCGCCGAGATCTTCCTGTGAAATTTTCTCACCCAGTACGGTTTCAATTACATTTGGTCCGGTAATGAACATTTTGGAGATATTCTCCACTACAAATACAAAATCGGTTAGCGCGGGAGAATAAACGGCACCGCCTGCGCAGGGACCAAGAATGACAGATAACTGAGGTATTACTCCGGAAGCCATCGTGTTACGGAAAAATATCTCACCATAGCCGGCAAGGGCTCCGATACCTTCCTGAATACGTGCACCCCCCGAGTCGTTGATACCGATACAGGGGATCTTCATTTTCAGGGCATGATCCATTATTTTAGTGATTTTACGGGCGTGTTTCAAACCAAGTGAACCACCCATTACAGTAAAGTCTTGTGCATAAATGCATACAGGGGCGCCATTAATAGTACCTGTTCCTGTAATCACACCTTCGGCAGGTAACTCCTTGTTGGCCATTCCAAAATTCTGTTCTTCATGTTCAACGAACATGTCATATTCGTGAAACGAGCCTTCGTCGAGTAATGCCAGAATACGAACACGGGCTGGCATTTTACCCATAGCTATTTGTTTTTCAAGGGCTTTGTCGCCGCCGCCTTTTTCAACAATAGCTTTCTTTTGCCGTAAAGCGATAATGTTTTTCTTTAAAGACATACTTTTAAATTTAAATAAAACAATTTTTTATCGGGTGCAAAGGTAACAATTAAATTACCAATCTGCATAATCTTTTAACCTTCTGTTTGCCCGAAATGCACCTTTACCATTAGTTTTCAGGAACTTAATCACATGCTTTCGGGCCGAAATAAATCCCGGACTATACATCAGATCGTCGGTATTTTCAAGACTGGCGAGCAGTTCGTCACCAAGATCAGGTTCTGCAATACAGATTTTGTGTAAGATTTTCATAGAAAGTACCTGCACTCCAACAGGCTTCCTGGGTGAAATCATCTGATCAAAACATTGATTGATAAATTCAACAGATACAGGCTTTCTCAAAGGAAGGTTAAGTATAACAGAAAGACAGAGTCGTTGCAGACCGTCTTCATTATTGGTCAGCGTGAAGTCAATCAGTTGATGATAATCCTCGTCGGTAAACATCGTCACATCCGCTTCACTCACTTTTTCACATATCCAGGCTACTTGCCAGGCTGTTTTTACAGGTTTCTGAAAAATTAACTGAAAAAAATCAGAAAAACTTGCCTTATCTGAAATCAACTCATCGCGTACTATGAGTACTTCTTCCTTCGTTAATCTGTGTGATATTACAGCTTTATAATCCATCGGAAGTAGTGTAAGTTAGCATAAAAGTTTATTACAAAAACACAATCTCTTTTACAACCGGAAAGCCGACAAAATTGTTCAGTGAATTTCGAATTTCTTCGCGGGTAATAAAAAGTTCCTGCCTGAGCACGGAGGATGTTAACTTTACATAAAGTTTTTTTCTGTTGAAATAAATATCGGACGTGTACTTCATGACATTATCACCCAGCACAGCAGGCCATGATTTGAGAACCCTTGTTTCGTAAAGTTTTTCATCCAGATGATTCTGCTTCAGCACTACACCGAGAATATCGCTCAGTTTTTCCGTATTTTTTCTTCGCATCGGGTTATCGTAGTTTGAGAATCATACCAGTCTCTGCCCCTTCTGAATAGGGCATACTGTTCAGTTTGTACAACATTTCCAGCCGGATGCCGTATTTTTGGGAAATACGGTACATATTTTCGCCTTCCTTCACCACATGCTGCAGAAATCCGGCAGCAGCCTTTTTCTTCTTTGCCTTAAGATAAATAATGGTGCCGGGCACGATGTCGGTGCTTTCGCTCAAATCGTTATACTGAAGCAGTTTTTTCTCCGGAATATTAAACTCACGGGCTAAGCTCTCAAAGCTGTCGCCGGTGTGAGCGAAAATGCAGATTACCTTATTGTTCCGGAATAAATCATGATCGGTGATTCCGGCAGACGCTTTTGGTTTAATCGTTTCGTGCATTCTGACTGCCTTTTCGGTTCTTGAATAGAGATAATTCGCCTTTCCGCCAAGATCATACCGGTGTAAATCATAATCTTCAATGATTTTAATCAGTTTAACGGGATATGCGGGATCGGAGGCATAACCTGCTTTTTTCAGACCATAAGCCCACTCTTTGTAATCGGTTGGATTTAAGTCAAACAGAAAAGCATAATGTCGCCTGTTTGACAGGAACAGCGAATGGTCTTCATACGATTCACTTACCTCTTTATATTTTCTGAAACATTCGGGGTCGGCATGATCGTCCTTATGAAATACTTTTTCACCTTCCCATTCATTGTGACATTTGATACCAAAATGATTGTTGGACGTCCGGGAAAGTTCGCTCATCCCGGCTGCCGACTCCAGCAAACCCTGTGCCAGGGTGATACTTGCGGGTATTTTATACCGTTTCTGTTGCTCAACTGCCAGATTTGAATATTTCTCAATATAATTCAGGTACGATTCCGACCTATTCTGAGCCAGAAAAGTTTGGGAGAAAAATATCAATGATATGATAGAAATGAGGAATTTATTCATAGTTGATAATCTCAGAAAAACTGGATTGTATTTGATTGATTAATTTTTTACAAATATAAAACTTATTGACGAAATAGCGGTTTGAGTTAAATTATTTTATATATTTGTACCATAACCCAAATATCAAGTTCATGCAATATATCAGTCACGAAATAAAGATTTCAGTATATCAGCCGAATGACATTCCATCAGAATTTATTCCTTTAATTGACGAAGCCAAAAAACAAACTCAGAAATCTTATGCGCCCTACTCTGCTTTTCATGTAGGCGCTGCATTATTACTGGAAAACGGAATTATTGTCGGAGGAAACAATCAGGAAAATTCAGCCTATCCCTCCGGAACTTGTGCTGAACGGACAGCCATATTCTATGCCAATTCTCAGTATCCAGACATTCCAGTTAAACTACTGGCCATAGCTGCTTTTACCAACGATAAATTCACCACCGAGCCTGTCACACCCTGTGGTGCCTGCCGGCAGGTTTTGCTGGAGACTGAGAACAGATACGACCAGGCGATAAAAGTAATTCTGTACGGGACAGATAAAATATATGTGTTCGACAGCATCAAGCAATTGCTTCCCCTTAGTTTTGGGAAAGACAGTTTAACACTTTAGCCGGAGAGTGCTGCCGGATTCCGGATATGAATAGTTGCAGAGTATGATTATGCAACTTGCCGTATTTGTGTTCAATATTAACCAACCAACACGTGATCGGATGAAAAAGGAAAAACTTACAATCGAATATCCATTGAATAATGCTTCTGAAGCTATTCTCTGGAAAATGATAGGAACACCACTCGGACTGGCTGAATGGTTCTCCGACGTAGTAACTGTTGAAGGAGATGAATTCACTTTCAGTTGGGAAGGTCACGAGCAGGTTGCCCGCCTGAAACAGCTGAAGGAAGGAAAACTGATTTGTTTTCAATGGGAGGACGATAAGGACACCGATGCATATTTTCAGCTGGAGATTGTCTCGCTTGACCTGAGCGGCCATATAGAACTAATCGTTACCGATTATGCGACGCCCGGCGAGATAGAAGACACCATACTGCTATGGAACAAGCAAATTGAGAATTTATGCCGGATTGGCGGGATGTAATTCAGGCTGTCAGACGATTTCGCCGCTACCAATGCAGATGCCTGACGCCTCGTCATATACAACACCAAATTGACCAGCTGCTATCCCCTGAAGTTTGTCTTCGGAAACTATGCGGTAACCCGCACCGGTCTTTATAATTTTACCTTTGGTAAACTCTGGTGTATGCCTGATCTTGAAGGTTATATCAGCGCTTTCTTCTGCGTTTTCCCACGGATTTTCTGTAATAAAATGGAAATCATTCATGGTAAATTCATATCCGTACTGAGATTCCACCTCAAAACCTCTTGAAGCCCAGACAATATTGGATTCCACGTCTTTCCGGATAACATACCAGGGACCTCCCGAAAGTCCGAGGCCTTTGCGCTGGCCTACCGTATGAAACCAGTAACCGTTGTGATGCCCCAGAATTTTTCCGGTCTCCAGCTCCACGATAGGACCCTGCTTCACTCCGAGATACCGCCGGATAAAATCATTGTAATTAACTTTGCCCAGGAAGCAAATTCCCTGACTGTCGTGACGTTTTGCAGAGGGGAGCTGTGCATTTTCCGCGATTTTTCTTACTTCGCTCTTCATCAGATGACCAATGGGGAACATCAATTTGGATACCTGCAGGTAATTAATCTGTGCCAGAAAATCGGTCTGATCTTTCACGGGATCTTTCGCTGTTCCCAGAAAGACTTTACCATCCTTTTCAATAGTCGTCGCGTAATGACCGGTTGCTGTCTTGTCGAAACTGATCCCTACTCGCTGTTCGAAAACGCCAAATTTAATCAGTTTATTGCACATGACATCCGGATTGGGTGTCAAAGCAACTCATCATCGTCCATTCCTATCTTGATATAAAACAGCGAAGGTGTAATTCCGCTCTCTTTAAGCAGATGTACCACTACCGAACTGTCAACGCCCCCCGAAATTAATGTCGCTATATTCATTGTTATGTTTGTCTTAAATAAAATAATCTGCCAGATCAATAAGTCCGGCTTTTACAGCGTATTTTGTTGCTTCATGCACATTGTTCACCCCAATTTTTCTGAAAATATTCTTTCGGTGACTGACAATTGTATGTGTGCTTACATGCCGCTGATCAGATATTTCCCTGGTGGTTTTTCCCGATGCTATATCTTTCAGAATTTCCTTTTCGGTTGCAGTAAGTTTTGTGTTGCTGTCGCCGGATTGTTGCCGGTAAGCACTTTCCAGTAAGTTTTTTGAAACGGCGCTGCTGATGTAC
>JAFNAU010000104.1 GCA_017860335.1 Bacteroidota bacterium | reverse complement strand
CAGTATCTGGCTCCTTCGGTAAATCGTGGCATACCGCTGGTGCTGTAGTTGTCGAAATGCTGAACGGTGGTAATGGTTTTTGTTCTGTATCTTTTTCTCCTTTTTTTCTTTTTACTTTTAATGCGTACTTTAATGATCTTATTTTTACAGCGTCAGCAGTAACAAGTTTGTTGATATCGGTACTTCTATTGGTCAGAACAACTTTGGAATGCTGCGGATCGTTTTTCGCAAACACGAAATTTCCCAGATAAATCCAGGTACCTCCGCCCATGGTCTGATTTACTCCGAAATTCGTTTCACCACCAGCGTGATATACGGTGTATATGGCTTCACTACAACTGTTTGGCAGTGTTTTGTAGGAAATATAAACGGCGTAACTTCCAGTTTCAGGTACGGAATATGTCCATTCGGCTGTACTGGGATTATCTTCATTGTCAACGGTGTTGGCCTGAATAAATGTACCTGTTTTGAAAGGATTTTCTCCATCGGGATAAGTGTCTTTGAAATTTGCAAATCCGCTGCCAACTCCCTGATGCCAGTGAAAAACACCTGTGGTAGCCCTGAAACTGCAATCAACGGAACTTTTATCATTATCAACAATCAACCCGCATTCTCAAGCATGGGGACGAGAAAAGGGAGTATGTATGACTGAGTGTATAAATCTTCACGGGTTTCAAATAAGTTGACACGCTGCCATTTCCATTTTTCTCTCGATTGCATGTAATACAAACCATGACTTTGCCAGAGCGCGATGTGTCGTTTGTCCAGCCCCTTCGAGGGGGTGAAGTTTAAAATGCTTAAAGGCGGTTTTTCGGATTGAATAAGAGTAGTATCAATTTCCTCCACATCTTTTTCTTTGGTGAAAATAGTGTCAATGACTATATTCTGTGTATCTGTCGTGTCGTTCTCAATTGTAGTTTCGACGATTGTATCTTTCGGCAGAGATGTGGACGGAGAAGGTGTGCTGAAGGAGGAATGAGCAGAAGCGAAGCTGTAAAGCAGGGAAATACAGACTAATAGTAATATTATGTTTTTTGTAAATTTCATTTTGAAACAGGGTCACTGAGGATAAATCACAGAGAATTTGCGTTGTTTTGCAATTTCTCTTTGGTTGAAAGCATTCCGCAGGCAGCCTGAATATTCTCGCCCCGTGAACGACGAATGGTCGTGATTATGCCATTGTTGCTGAGATAATTTCTGAAAAATTCTATTTTTTCAGGGTTAGAACTTTTCAGGTCAATGCCCGGAATTTCGTGAAAACGAATAAGATTCAGCCTGCAATCAAGTCCTTTGAGCAATTTCACCAGTTCCACGGCGTGACGGATACTGTCATTTGTTCCTTCAAACATGATATATTCAAATGAAAGCCTTCGCTGATGGCTGAAATCATATTTTTTGAGTTCTGCAATTACTTTTTCAATGGGATAGACCTTTTCCATGGGCATCAGTCTTTCGCGTTCTTCGTGAAATGGAGAATGCAGGCTTATTGCCAGGTGACAATCAGACTTATCGAGAAACACCTTCATTCCCGGAATGATTCCGATGGATGAAACGGTAACTCTTCGGGGACTCCATCCAAATCCGTACGATGAGGTAATTATTTCAAGCGATTGAAGGAGCGACATCATATTGTCAAAAGGTTCGCCCATACCCATGAATACAATATTCGTCAGTTTGTCAGTCTCGGGGATTGAAATTATCTGATTGATTACTTCGGTCGGACTAAGCTGACCATTAAAACCCTGTTTGCCTGTCATGCAGAACAAACAATTCATTTTACAACCAACCTGAATGGATACACACAAAGTTGCGCGGTCATCCTCTGGAATATATACGGTTTCGATATAGTGGCCTTCTTCGGTTTGGAAGAGGTATTTCTTTGTGCCATCCGAAGATTCAGCCACCTGAATGGGTTTATTGCAGCCTACCTCATATTTTTCAGCCAGTATTTCCCTGTTTTTTGCGGAGATATTTGTCATTTCGTCAATAGAACCGATTTTCTTTTTATAAATCCATTCGGTGATTTGTTTGGCGGTAAATGACGGCATAGATAATTCCGCAACGATTTCTTTCAGTTCGTTGTGAGATTTCCCGATAAGTGGCTGTTTTTTCATTGTTTAATGTCTGAGCTTTCACAAAAATACGATAAATCGACGAAAAATAAAATGAGCTGTTTCCATTCTTGGATTAAACGGAGAGTTGTCAACTTGTTTTACACCGGGCAGAAGAACATAAACACCGGAGTTACCTTTGAGCGGTGCTGATATTTTACCAGAAGCAAGTACAGAAGATTTTCCGATGATATATGGTTCGAAACCGGCTTCACCAAACTGATAGCTGGCAAAGTTAACGGCAGGGGCAGTTTTAACCTGAGTATTCAGCGCTGCAGCCAGAGTTTCAAGAGTAGGATATTTGGCAACTAAGCCGCTCAGATTTTTAATCATCATGTCAGCTTTTTTATCCTTGATAATCTCTGCTTTCAGCTGTTGGGTTGCCTGCGCTACCGTTTTATAACCTTCTTCATTAATTTCCGAAGTTGTTGCCACGATAAATTGTGTTCCGCAATCAAATACATCCGAAACATTGCCTTTTTTATTATCAAAAGCCCAGCGTACTACCTGACGTGATTGAGGAACGGCGTTAATGCGGTCGGTATTTTTAAGCAATCCGGTTGCAGGATTGATTACATATCCTTTTTGTTTTGCGTTCTTTTCAAATTTCTCCATATCTGTACTGCTTGCAGCGAACTGTTTGGCTTCATTGTAAATTTTGCTGTACGACTGACTGCTTGGGGTCACCTTGCGTTCCAGGATAGCGAGTTTTACTTTGCGGCGTGCAGGCGTTTTTTCCATAATTTGCATGATCTGGATGCCCTGTGCTGAGCTAACTTTAAATATTTCGTTGGTAGCTTTCGAGAAAGCAGGACCTGTAATATCTTTTGCAACAGCGCCTTCAGTGATCCAGCCAATTTCACCACCGTTAGCGGCAGTTTCTTTTACTACTGAGTATTTCATTGCCATATCGGCGAATGTTGAACCGGATTTAATAGCTCCGATGATGCTGTCAGCTTTTTTCTCGTCGTTGCCAGCCAGGAAGATATGACGCAGTTTGACAGAGTCGGATTGCATGATACCGGCTTCCATGATACGTGCCATTGTATAGGTGTTGTTCTGGAAAACAGGGCCGAAGATAGCGCCGGTTCCATTGCCGAATGCAAAATCTTTCAGGTTTGCAGGTACGGTTTTTTCGGAATAGTTACGTCCGTCGTAGCTGATGTCTGATTCGGAGTTAACCACGGCGGCAACATCTGAAGTGGTTTTGAATTCTTCACTAACTTTATTCATCCATTCCTGTGCAGCTTTGAAATCTTCCTTCAGCGGAACTACGTCAAAAGCAACATAGTTGATAGAACGGTTAGCTTCCTGTTTAAAGAGTTCTTTTTCTTTGTTATATCTGTCTTTAATCTCAGCATCAGAAACCTGGATAGATGAGTCGGATACAGCAAAGTAAGGTTGCATTACAAAGTTAATGTCAGCAGTAGATCTGCGGGCTTCAAAGTTGTATTTTGCTTCGATGCTGTTGGAGCCTACAGCTTTCGTAAACAGCATGGCATATTTTTCCTGCAGTATGGCATTTTTAACAGCTTTTTCCCAAAACAGCCAGTAATTTTTAGCTTCTTTGAGTTGTTCTGCATCTGCATTTGCGCCTTCAAAGATGTTATTGTAGAATTTGAGCAGATTTGCGTGGCTGAATTGTCCTTTTTCGTCCATGAAAACACGGCGTTGCATGATGAGCGGGTGAATATTCTTTCCAATCAGACGATCTGTCAGTTCCTCATTACTTACTGACAATCCAAGTTTTTCGGCTTCCGAAGCAAGAATTTTTTCATTTACCAGATTATCCCACACTGAAGCCCTTAACTGTGCAGTTTGTTCTTCGTTAAATTCGTTTTGTCCGGTTTCGATTTTATACACGTTAGTCATCTGTTCGATGGCTGCCGTAAATTCAGCGATATTGATTTTTTCACCGGCTATTTCAGCCACATTTTGTTTGGACTGATGAAAAAGTGTAGAACCTGAATTCAAAAAGTCACCGATAATAAATGCTAATAATGCAGTTCCTACAATTACTGCAAGCAATACTCCTTTACTTCTGATCTTGTTTAATGTTGCCATTTCTATTAATAAATTGATAAATATTTTAGGTTGTGTTTATTACTTAAAAAATGAGGGCACGAATATACAAAAAAAAAGAGTATTACCGTGCGTTTTAATAGTATTATTTAAATTACGTTTTGATTAACAGTGTTTTAGATCCGGTTTATTTTAGTTGTTTACTGTCAGTTTTACCATTTCTATCCGGTTGTTGGTCACTTTTACACATTTGAAGGTAAAATTCTCAATCCGGATTATTTCATTGAGTTTAGGAAAATGCTGATGAACATGCAGAATGTATCCGGCAATAGTCGTATAATCGTCGGAAACAGGAATATTCAGGTTGAAAAGTTTGTTTGCCTCTTCCACTTCCAGCCTGCCTGCAAACAGATATTCATTTTCTCCTGTTTTTTCAGCTGTATATTCTCTGATGTCATGTTCGTCTTCAATATCGCCGAAAATTTCTTCCATAATATCTTCGAGTGTAACAATGCCTGCTGTTCCCCCGAATTCGTCGACCACAACAGCAATACTTTTCTTTTCACTCATGAAAATCTTCATCAGTTTCTGGGCGGCCATATTTTCGGGTACAATCGGTATCTGACGGATGTATTTCGTCCAGTCCTTGCGGTGCTCAAACATTTCGGATGAATGAATATAGCCGATAATGTTGTCGATATCGCCTTTGTATATGATAATTTTTGATAAACCGGTTTCGACAAATGTTTGCTTCAGCGTATTGACATCCACACCAAACTCCAGAGAAACTATTTCGGTACGCGGTATGAAGCAGTCACGCAATTTTACAGCCGAAAAATCCAGCGCTTTCTGAAAAATCTTTACCTCGTTATCCATATCCTTCTGGTCATTTTTCGATTCGAGGTTTTCCTGCATCAGGTAGTTCAGATCAATGCGTGAAAAAACGTTTTCTTCGGTGGACTCCGGTAAAACAATTTTGAAAAGTCTAAAAAACTTGCTCGAAGCCCAGGAACTGAACCAGGAAACCGGGAAGAGAACAATGTAGAAAAACAAAAGAACCCACGAAAATAACCGCATCCACATATTCGGATTAATTTTGAAAAATGCTCGTGGCAGGAATTCACCCACGATTATAATAACGACAGTGGCTATTGTTATTTGCAGTAATACGCTTATGAACAGACTCATTACCCCTTCGAAAGCAAAGGTAAGTGATTCGGTGGTCAGTAAGCCAAAAACAACAATGCTGATGAATTTTCCAACAAGCATGGTGGAAATGAACTGTTGCGAATTATTATAAAAGATGGAAATGATGGATGAAGTAAGATTTTTATACTTCTTGTCAAGTTCAAATCTCAGCTTATTGGATGAAATAAATGCTACCTCCATCCCAGAGAAGAAGGCAAGGCAAATAAGAGAAATAATTATATTACTTATATAAATCAATTGCAAGGAATTTAATTAAATAATTCAAATCCGGAAAATTTGTTTTCAGACAATTTTTTCTCAGATAATCAGGCTACAAAGATACAATAATTTAGGTTTTTTCAACAATATACCGGCAAAAATTAAAGCGATTACAAGCTGTGAATTCGTTGATATCATGTGTCAACAATTTTCTGAAGCTGTCATTCATGAAAAAACCTATTTTCTGATGCGTTCAGGTGGAGTGTACAAGATAAATTACTAAAAAAAAGTCAGTATGGTTTGTACTTCCAAAAAAAAGACGTATCTTTGCATCCGCTTTTTGAGAAAAATGAGCTAGTAGCTCAGCAGGTAGAGCACATCCCTTTTAAGGATGGGGTCCTGGGTTCGAGCCCCAGCTGGCTCACACATTTTATTCGAAAGCACATTGAGGAGAGCTAGTAGCTCAGCAGGTAGAGCACATCCCTTTTAAGGATGGGGTCCTGGGTTCGAGCCCCAGCTGGCTCACAAAACAAAAAGTTCCGGAAAATATCAGTTTTCCGGAATTTTTTTATTCCCTGTTCCCAAATATCTTTTTATTATTCAATCCAAATAAGTATATTTGAACACAAAAAAATACTGCTTGTTGTGAGAATCTGGTCCATACATCCCAAATATTTGGATACCAAAAGTCTGACGGCTGTCTGGCGTGAAACACTTCTGGCAAAACACGTACTGGAAGGTAAAACCAAAGGATACACGAATCATCCGCAGCTTATTCGTTTCAAGAAATCAGAATATCCTCTCGACTGTATCAACCGGTATCTTTCAATAATTTATGAAGAAGCCCGTAAGCGTGGATACAATTTCGATCAGTCGAAATTCAGGACAGACTTCAAAGCGTGTGTTTTGCCCGTCGCAACAGGTCAGGTCGAATACGAGGCTAAGCATTTACTTAAGAAACTTCAGCAACGGGATATAAATCGTTATAATGAATACAAAGACCTGAAAGAGTGGGAAGTACATCCCCTCTTTGAACTTGTGGAAGGTGAAACTGAATCCTGGGAGATACAATAATGGCAACAGTACTAATAACCGGAGGTAACGGATTAATTGGCAGATATCTCACAAAGATGCTTCTGGAAACAGGTTATGAGGTTTCAGTATTAAGCCGCAGCAGCAAACCCGCCAGGGGTTGTAAAGTCTTTTTATGGGATCCGGAACGACAGCAATTGGATCATGAAGCAATTGACACAGCCGATTATATCATTCATCTGGCGGGTGAGAATATTGGAAGTAAGCGATGGACTACAAAAAGGAAAAAAGAGATAATTGATAGCCGGGTATTGACGGCAAAATTGCTTTATGAGAAAGTAACCGAAAGAAAACGAAGCATTCGGGCATTCATTTCGGCATCGGCTACAGGGTATTACGGAATGGTGACAACCGATAAAATCTTCACAGAAACCGATTTACCTTCAGAAGATTTCACCGGCATCACTTGCCGCCGATGGGAAGAAGTTGCATCCGATTTTCAAAAAGCAGGTATCCGTACTGTAATAATCCGGACGGCTGTAGTCCTCGATAAACAAAATAAAGCTTTATCGAAAATGATATTTCAGATCAAAGCGGGAGTCGGAGCTGCTGTTGGTAGTGGCAGACAATACTTGCCGTGGATTCATATCAGCGATCTGTGCCGTATTTATATTAAAGCACTGGAAGATAATAATATGTCCGGAGCTTATAATGCTGTTGCGCCTGAGCAGGTTACCAATAAGGAGTTCATGAAGAAATTATCCCTGGTGCTTCATAAACCTTTTTGGTTGCCAAATATTCCTGCTTTTTTCCTGAAACTTTTATTTGGGGGGATGTCAGGATTACTGCTTGAGGGAAGCCGAATATCGTCAGAAAAAATTCAGGCTGCCGGTTTCGAATTTCTTTATCACGATTTGGAAAATGCACTTAAAAATATACTTAAATGATACGACGCAATTTTATCAAATTTCTGGGTATTACCACTGCAGGAACTTTACTGCCTCAGATTTCTCAAAGCTCAACATTCAGCACCATCAAAAACAAGCAGAAAATGCAGAAAAGCATTCCGGACCGCGAATATTTCTGGAAATTGCTTTATAAAATTTCGGAACCTGTACTTCGTAATATGTCGAACGGTGAGTTGCAAAAAAACATGACCGTTGAACTCAGCCCGAGCTGGGATGGACGTGATATGAAGGTAACTTACATGGAATGTTTTGGCCGGTTGATGGCTGGTCTGGCGCCCTGGCTGACATTGCCCGATGACAACACGGAGGAAGGAAAGTGTCGCAGGCAGTTGAAAGAATGGGCGCTGAAAAGTTATGCACATTCTGTCGATCCGCAAAGTCCTGATTATCTGCTGTGGCGGAAGGAAGGGCAGCCGCTCGTCGATTCGGCGTATTTTTCCAACGCGCTGATGCGTGCTCCCCAACAATTGTGGGAACCCCTCGACAGTGTTACCAAAGCAAGAATTGTTTCCGAACTCAAACAGTTGCGCAGAGTGAAACCACCCATTACCAACTGGCTATTGTTTGCAGCCATGAACGAAGCATTCCTGCTTTCGATAGGAGAGGAGTATGATTCGGAAAAAATAGACTATGCGCTCAAGAAAATGAATGAATGGTATGTAGGTGACGGCTGGCATTCGGATGGTGATAAGTTTCACATGGATTTTTATAATTCATACGTCATGCATCCGATGATGCTCGAAGTGATGGAAGTGTTGGTGAAAAATGGCAAAGCTGAAAAATCGGCTTACGAACTGACACTGAAAAGAATACAACGTTACACGGAGCATCTGGAACGGATGATTTCGCCAGAAGGAACATATCCGCCCATTGGAAGGTCGCTGACGTATCGGACGGCTGTTTTCCAGCCCCTGGCTTTGCTTGCCTGGCGTAAGCAATTGCCGACAAAACTAACTGAAGGTCAGGTGAGATCGGCATTAAAGGCTGTGCATAAAAGCATTTTTAATAATTCATCTAATTTTACTTCAGACGGGTATCTGACAATCGGATTTGCAGGGCATCAGCCTACACTCGGCGACTGGTATAGTAATAACGGAAGCATGTACATCACTTCCGAAAGTTTTCTGATGCTTGGTTTACCTGCCAGTGACACATTCTGGACAGCACCTGAAGAAGCCTGGACGGCTAAAAAAGCATTCCGGAACGAAACATTCAATAAAGATTATTACGTAAACTTTTAAGCAGAATACAATCGCAGAACTATTTATGACTGGACGTAAATTTTTACTTTTTATTTTTATTATCATCGTTACAGCAGGGAAAGCCCAGAAGTTGATGGATACCGGAGGTAAAGCATATAGCCGAAATTCGGTGAACACTACTGTTTTCAGATCCAATTCGGTGGTAAGTTCCGGAAAATATCAGTATATTGCATTTTACGATCAGGA